>DASRYP010000077.1:0-2089 GCA_035687165.1 Actinoplanes sp.
GCATCGAGGCCGCCTACAAGCGTTTCGATGATCCCAAGGTGTTCGGCCGGTACCTGCGGCAGTACTACGGCGTCACCACGATCCAGACCGCGACCGGCTTCCGCGAACACGGTGTCTCAATCCTGGAGATTCCCGCCGCGCGGATCCGCGAGCGGTTCATGGGGCCCATCGTTTAGAACAGGTTCAATCAGCGTCGCTTTCCTCAGCCGCATGAGATTGATCACGCCCGTTCTGGTTCGTGGAATGAACAGGGCGGAAGGAACCGCGTCGGAATAATCGGACCGCGGCCTTCTTCCCCGGGGGGCCGTCGTCCGTCCTATCCGAGTGTCCTGCACGGACAATCACCACAGGAGCGGTTCATGAAGATGGCCTTCCCTCCCCGCGGGCGCTTTCTGGCCCCCGCGGTAGCGGCCGGGGTTCTGGCGCCTCTGCTCGTCGTTCCGGCGGCTCAGGCGTCCGCGGCGCCGCGCGGGGGCAACTGCGCTCCGCGGGCCGAGGCAGTCTCGTACAGCGACGCCCTGGACAAGACGACGACCACCGACGGCGTCGCGATCGGCGGATTGTCCGCCATCACGTACGACAAGTTCAGCCGGTCCTATGCGACGGTCGTCGACCGCAGCGGCACCCAGCCAGCCCGGCTGGTGTTCCTTCGTGACGGCAAAACGCCGAAGGTGACCAGGACGACGTCGTTGAAGCGTGCGGACGGCACTCCGTACGACGGCACGAACTTCGACGGCGAAGGACTCGCCGTGCTTCCGAACGGCAACTTCCTGGTCAGCTCCGAGGCCGAGCCGTCGATCCGCGTCTTCGGACGGGACGGCGTGCAGCGCGGCGAGCTGGCGGTGCCGAACCGTTTCCGGGTCGCGCCGACCGGCGAGGCACCGGAGAACGCGACCCTCGAGGGCTTGACGATCTCGCCGGACGGGAAGTACGTCTACGCGGCGATGGAAGGCTCGCTCGCCGGCGACAAGCCCGCTGACGGTGCGGTGGCCCGCCACCGCGTGCTGGTCTACCGCGCCGACGGGCGTGGCGGTTACGGTCTCGCCCGCCAGTTCGGTTACCAGGCCGACCGCGGCAACCGCATCGCCGAGGTGGCATCCTATGCCGACGGGCGGATGGTCGTGCTCGAGGCGGCCTTCACCTCGGGGGTCGGCAACACCGTCCGGATATACGCGGTCAAGGGCGCCAACCGTGCCCCGGACGTCAGCGGTGTGCAGAACCTGTCGACCGTGGCGTACCGCAGTCTGGTCGAGAAGCAGCCCGTCGCGGATCTCGCCAACTGCCCGACCCTGGGCGCGACGAGCCCGCAGCCGCAGCTGAACCCGCTGCTGGACAACTACGAGGGATTCACCGTCGAGAAGGCCCGCGGCGGCCAGCACCGACTGAAGCTGATCAGCGACGACAACTTCAGCGCCAATCAGAAGACCCGGATCCTCGAGGTCGACGCCCGCCTGCTGTGACCTGACCACACGAAAGACGGCCCCGGACGAGAAGTCGTCCGGGGCCGTCTTTCGGTGGGTCAGAAGGTGTTCAGCTACGGCGTCGTCGAGCGGCGCGGCAGGTGGACGCTCACCTACGACCATGCCTTCGGCGGCGACACCGGCGCACTGCAAAGCAAACTCGACCTGAACCCGCCGCCTTGGCTACGCCCGGCGGCCGACTGGCCGACGTCGGCCTCTACTGACCTGTTCAGTTACCAAAAATGCAGGATACGTGAAATGCGCCGAGCACTCGCAAACCTCATGAAGGACATCGTCGGCCGTCGGTCAGACCGGGCCGGTCAGCGGTCAGCGGGCTGCCCGGGCATGCCGAGGCCGGGCCGCTGAGAGGGGTTGTCGAAGTAATGCCGGAGCGCTCGATAGGCGGGCACGGCGTTCGGTCCGAGCCAGTACGCCTGAATGATCATGAAGGGCAGTCCTTGGGCGCCGGGGCCGAGCCGGCCGGTGTGCCGGCGTTCTCTGGTGCCGGCGGTCGGCATGGCTTTGACGGTGATCCACGGAGTCTGGCCTTCGCGGGCGAGGACATCCACCACCGCATCCCAGGGGACGAAATGCTCGAGTGCCAGCCCGCGATGGTAAATGCCCGAAGG
>DASRYP010000078.1:0-2173 GCA_035687165.1 Actinoplanes sp.
GGCGCGGCCACCCGCGGCGGCGAGGACCTGGACGTCTTCGTGCGGGTGCTGCTCGCCGGCGACGCCATCGCCTACCAGCCGGCCGCGGTGGTCTGGCACCATCACCGCGCCGACGACGCAGCTCTGCTGCGCCAGGTCTACGGCTACGGCACCGGCCTGGCCGCGTACCTGACCAAACTGCTCCTGCACCGCTCGACCCGCGCACTGGTGCTGCGCCGCATCCCCGCGGGGATCGTGCGCATCGCCCGGATCCGCTCCGCGACCCGGAACCGCCTGCCCGGCACCGTCACGCCGCCGGCCGGGGCGTTGGCCCGCGAGTTCGCCGGATATCTGGCCGGGCCGTGGCTGTATTCACGCGCTCGCCGCGCCGCCGGGCGGGCGTCTTCCACGAGACGGAGCCCGTCGTGACGATCGGCTCCACCCCGAGCACCCCGGCGGTCGCCGACGGCTCCGGGGTGGAGCCGATCCGGGGCACCGCCGCTGTCCGGGAAACCGTTCGGCCGCTGACCCGGCGCCCCCTGCGCCAACTGGCCCCCCGCGACCTCGACCGCACCCGGCCCAGCGCTCCGGCGGTCTACGGCGACTCCCGGAACACCGTCCGCACCCGGCTGATCATCTCGGGGCTCAGCCTGCTCGCGCTCGTCACCGGCCTGCTCGGGCTGACCGCCGGTCTCGACGGCCTGCGCATCGTCGGCTTCGGCGTCTACTTGCTGTTCGGCCTCGGCGCCGCGCCGGGCGCGCTCAGCCGATACCTGCGCTGGTACTCGAGGCTCTTCCTCGGCGCTGTCGTGTCCCTGTCTGCGCTGGTCCTGATCTCCACCACGATGCTGCAGACCGGGCAGTGGCGTCCCGCCCTGGCCGCCTCCGTCCTCATGACGATCACCGGCGGGCTGCACATCGCCGGACTCGTCATCGCGATCCGCGAGCAGCGGTCGCAGCGGCAGGTCAGCCGTGATCAGGCTGGTCCGGGGCCTGACGCCGCGAGCGACGACGCGGCCGCACGACCGCACTGGACAGTCCGGTTCCCGCCAGCCCTGCTTCTGGCCGGCGTCGGCGGGATCGCGTGCGCCGTAGCGGCGTTGACGCACCGGCACATCCAGCCGGGCTTCTGGGGCTTTCTCGTCGAGATCGGCCCCCTCTGGTACGTCGGTCTGGCACTGGTCATCGTGGCGCTGGCCACGGTTCGGCACACCACCGAACTGTCCACCGCGATCGCGGTCGTCATCCTGCTGCTGATCTTCACCGGCACCCCGGCCTTGGTGTACGACGGGCCGCGCTCGCAGTCGGCGTCCAAGCACCTCGAGTTCGTCGAACAGATTCAGGTCCTGCACCACATGCACTCCACCGTGGCCGTCTACAACTCCTGGCCCGGCTACTTCTCCGCGATGGCCTGGCTGTCCGATGTGACCGGCGTCCACGACGGGCTCCACCTGGCCACGGTCTGGCCGGTGCTGATCGGGTTGCTGCGTCTGATCGCGATGCGCTACCTCGCCGGCCAGATCATCACCGATCGGTCACAGGTGTGGTTCGCCGTCGCTCTGGGCGTCCTGGCCGACCCGATCGGCGCCGACTACTTCTCGCCGCAGTCACTGGGCTTCGTCGTCGGGGTGGCCGCGTTCGGGATTGCCCTGTCCCGGCTGCGGCTCTGGCCCAAACTGGCTGCGCTGACCGCCGCCGGCTGGACGATGACCGTCTCGCACCAACTCAGTCCGTACATCGTCGGCGGCTGCCTGATCATCTTGGTCGCGTTCCGATACGTCCGGCCCTGGTACGCGCCGGTGGCGGTGCTCGGCCCGGCTGCCATCTGGGCGGTGCTGCACTGGGCCGACCTCAGCCAATTCCTGTCGTTGGGCGACGCCGGCAACACCAAGAACTTCCGGCCCCCGGTGACGATCGTGACGCCCGGCCTGGCCCGGCTGCCGATCGTGCGGGAGACCGTCGTCGCCCTGTTGGCCGGCGTGCTGCTGGTCGGACTGGTCGCGCTGGTCGTGGTCGTCCGCCGCCGTCGCCACGTCAGCACGTGGGCGATCGCGCTGTGCCCGGCGGTCGGCCTGTCGATCGTGGCGGTCAACCCGTACGGCAACGAGGGCATCTTCCGGGCCATCCTGTTCGCGCTGCCCTGGCTCGCGATCCTGGCCGGACAGGCGTTCCGTCCCGCCCTGGCCTCGAAGGT
>DASRYP010000079.1:0-2016 GCA_035687165.1 Actinoplanes sp.
CGACTCCTCTCAGCTCTTGGCGAGCTTGCTGGACGGGCTATCACCGGACGACCCGGACTTGCTCTCCCGGCTGGAGGAGCGGATGTCGTCGCTCTCCCCGGAGGCGCAGAAGGAGATCGTCGATCTACGGCGTAGGGCGATCGCCGGAGAAGACACTCTAGAGGGGGACATCGCGGCCATCGAGTACGTCTACGCGCCGCAGCTCATCGAGAACAACCACGGCTTCCTACCCCTCCACATCCACGAGCTCATCGCCTTCGTCCGCGAGCGCATCGCGGAGCGCGAGAACGGAATCGCGCTCGAGCCGCGCGGATCCTCGAAGTCGACCTCGGTCACGCAGGGCTGGCTGACCAAGTACATCGCCAAGCACCCGGACATCCGCATCGGCCTGTTCAGCAACACCGACACGCAGGCATTCGCCTTCTCGGGCGGCATCCGCCGCACTCTCGAGTCCGACAGGGCGCAAGAGCTGTGGGGCAACTGCGTCAGCAACGTGAAGTGGACCGACGCCGAATGGCTGCACCGGGACTCGAAGTGGGCCAGATCCAAGGACCGCACCCTGTTCGCGTCCGGCGTGGGCGGCGCGATCGTCTCCAAGCGGTTCGACATCGTCCTCTTCGACGACATCCTCGACAAGGAGAACACGGCCACCCCGGAGCAGCTCCAGAAGGTGTGGGAATGGTTCTGGCTGACCGTGCGGCCCTGCCTGACCCCGACCGGGATCATGCTCTACATCGGAACGCGCTGGGCCGAGGACGACACGGCCGAGGTGCTCATCAAGCCCAAGGACGAAGGCGGCAAGGGCTGGAAGAGCCTCGTGGTCCCGGCGCTGGTCGAGGATCCCGAGGAGCCGCTCGGCTACCGGAGCTACTGGCCGGACCGCTGGCCGGTGGTGAAGCTGCTCGCGGAGCGCGAGGAGATGGGCTCGGCGATGTTCGACGTCGCCTACATGAACGACCTGTCGGGCCTCATGCACGGCGACATCTTCCACAAGATCCCGGAGGACTACTACTTCAGCCAGCTCCCGCCCGGTGAGTACACCCTGAAGATGGGTGTCGACCTCGCCAGCAGCGAGAAGGAGCGGGCGGACTGGACGGCGCGGGTCACGACCGCGGTCGACGCGGAGGGCACCTTCTGGGTCCTGTCGGCCGTTCGCGACAAGCGGGAGACGCACCACGCCGAGTTCATCGCTGACGGCTTCGCCGCCAACACCAACATCGGACTCGTTATCTGCGATTCGCAGGCGTTCCAGTCGACGCTGGTGCAGCAGGTCCTACAGGACTACCCCGGGATCCCGATCGAGGGTCGCAAGAACGACAACGACAAGGTCACGCGAGCGCGGGCGGTCGCGGCCAAGTACGAGGGGCACAAGGTCAGGCACCACATCAGCCTCAAGGACTCGCCGTTCGAGAAGGAGCTGATGAACTTCCCGAAGGGGCACGACGACTTCGTCGATGCCCTCGGCTATTCGATGGACCTCACGATGACGGGGTTCTTCTTCGGATCGTTGCGGCGCGGGTCGCTAGTGAGGAGCTAAGGAGCACCATGAGCAAGTCGGACTACCTCGAGAACAAGGTTCTCGACCACATCCTCGGGGGCGGCGACTACACCCGCCCGGGAACGGTGTACATCTCGCTGTTCACCGCGACACCGAACGATGCGGGCGGCGGCACAGAGGTCACGGGCGGATCGTACGACCGTGTCGACGTCACCAACAACGCGACCAACTGGCCCGCAGCGTCCGGTGGCGCGAAGGCCAACGGCACCGCGATCACCTTCCCGCAGGCCAGCGCCAACTGGGGCACCGTGGTCGCCTTCGGCATCCACGACGCCAACTCAGCGGGCAACCTCCTGTACTGGGGTGCCGTGACGCCGAACAAGGCCGTCAACACGGGTGACACCGCCAGCTTCGCCATCGGAGACCTCGACATCACCGAGGACTAAGCGATGCCTGACAACACGCGCGGAGGGAGCGAGAGCGGCACCGCGCCGCTGATCGCGACCGACGAGGTCACC
>DASRYP010000080.1:0-5516 GCA_035687165.1 Actinoplanes sp.
CTGCACGTTGGCGGCGGGCGCACGAGCGGGACCCGGCTGCTGCGGACCGCCCAGTTGGACACCCATCCACAGCGCAGGACCAAGCCCGACCGCGATGATCGCCCCGAAGAGCGCCAACGGTCCCCGCTCCATGTCTGGCCCTCCCCGCCTCGATGGGATCATCCCGCCGGTCCCGGGCACTTCTCTACCCGTTATCGGAAGCGGTAAAGCGAACGTTCCGCGAGCCCAGTGTCACCTGATGTGACGGATGGTTCGCTACTCGGTCGCCCATACGACCCCCGCATCCAGGTATCACGCATCCTCCCCACGAGCAGTTCACCCAGCGTGATGCCACTTTCAGCGCAGTCTGCAACCACATGCTCACGAACGTGTCCGTCCCGACGGTCCGGCCGAGGTCACGAATCCACGAGGCGAGCTGCGAAATCACGTCCGGGGAGGCGACCCGATGGGCGGGCCGAGAAGGTCGATGCGAGTGACGAACAAAGACATCGGTCGTCACCGAAGTGCGGTACGGCGGCCACGGTTTTCCGCGGAGCCGTGGCACGTCGTTCCGTCCGACCAGCAGTAACTGTACGTCTGACCTGCCCTTTCGCGTGATCAAGGACACGCGGCGGAAGGGGCGGAATGTCAGCCAGATCGGCGGTCAGCGGGTGCGGTTCAGAAAGGCGACGGCGTCGTCGAGGGCGGTCCAGCCGCCGGGCAGTTCCTCGGAGTCCAAGGTGGTGCGGACGGTCAGGGTGCCACCTTCGCGCAGGTTGATCTCCCAGGAGCGTCGGCCGTGACGGCCGGCCGATGCCGTGGCGACGTCGGCGAAGGCCACGAATCGGCTGGGCGTCGCGTCTGCGTCGGCATGGGCACCGGTCGGTTCAGGGAGCGCGGCGGTCGCCGTGGTGGCTGTGCTCTGTGCCAGGTCGCCCTCGGCCTGCGCCGGCCGGGCCTGCGCCGGCCCGGCCGAAACCGGTTCGAGCGAAACCGGTTCGAGCGAAGCCGGTTCGAGCGAAGCCGGTTCGAGCGAGGGACGACCCGAGGCCGGGGAGCCGTCGACGAGGACGCCGTCGGCCGCCAGCCGGGTCAGGCGGCGTTTGGCCTCGTGGTGGCGGGAGCGCGGCAGGCCGGGCACCAGGAACAGGCCGGTCTCAAGGACCAGCAGGTCGGTGCGAGCCCCGTCGACCTGGACACCGACCACGCCGCCCAGCACGGGGACGCGAGCGGAGTGGCGGCGGGCGGTGGAGGCGGACGCGGTCAGGTCGATGCCGAGCGCGGTCAGCCACTCGCGGACCCGGGCCACTGTGGCGGGATCGCCGGCCATTTCGGCCGGGGCCTGCAGTTCGAGGTAGGAGCCGTCGATCGCGACCAGTTCGGCGGTGCCCGTCCAGCTGTGCCGCCAGCGGGCGACGCCGCTGTGCAGAGCCGCCAGGGCGAGCAGCAGACCGATCAGGTCGGTGACTCGGGCGGACACCTCGTCGGGCGGCAGATCGGCGAAGACCGTCTCGGCGATCTTGCGGAGACGGCCGTCGGCGGCGAGGTCGAGGACCTCGGCGGCACCGGTCACCGACGTGCCGGCGGCGCGGGACAGGGCGCGGAGCGACGCGTCGGCCTCGCGTTCCATCTCGGCGATGCGCGCGACCCCGAAGAACTCGTCCCAGGTCACGACCGTTCGGCCGCCCACCGGGAACGCGACGGCCTGGAGGGCTCGGCCCAGTCCGGGCAGATCCGGGACCAGGCCACCAGCAGGCTCCTGCGGTTCGGCGGCGTCAACGGCCGAGGGGTCGGCGGCGTCAGGAGCCGGGGGATCGGCGGGCCGCTCGGAGCCGAGGGAGACCGAGTCCGCAGCGGCCGGGTCCTCGGTCCGCCCGGCGGGGACCGCGACCGAGAGGGCGGCCAGACGGTCGGCCAGGGGCGGGTGCGGATCCCACTCGTTGACGGGCCCGGGGTCGCGGGAGCGCAGGGCGGCCATGTCGTCGCCGCGGGCGGCCAGGACGTTCAGGAGGCCGCCGAAGACGTCGTCAGGGATGAGGCCGGTCTGCCAGCCGGGGCTGAGGTATTCGGCGTGGAAGAGACGCTGCATGTCTTCGAGGGCGGGACCGTCGCGGAGGATCGCGGCCGCGGCCCCGGAACCCGCGAAGGAAGCAGCCACGCGGTCGGCGGCCAACTCCTGGGCGTGGCTGTGGGGGGTGTCGACCCTCAGGTACCAGCGGGCCCACGCGCGCAGCAGCGGGGCGGCGGGGCTGCGGTGGGGGATGCGCGGCACGATGCGGCCCAGGGCCACCCGGCCGCGACGGGCCATCGGGGCGAAGCGGCCGCCCAGCCTGGGTGAGCCGTGCGCCAATTCGTGGGCGACGGCGGCGCGCAGCCGGGACTCGTCCCAGGCCTGCAGCAGGGGCAGGCCCAGGTAGAGCTCGCGATGGCCGCCGAGCAGGCCGCCGAGGTGGAGCCGCTCGGAAAGGGTGGCGGTCGCCGTGGCCACCACGGTCACGCCGTCGGGCGGTTTGACGCCCGCTGCGGCGGCCGCGGCGTCGAGCATCGTCCAGAGGGCGGGGGCATGCGGGCGCAGGACCGGCACGCCGGCCGGGGTCGTCCGCCGCAGGCGCAGTGCGCGCACGGTGGCCCACCAGAGCAGGCCGGCGACGGCGATGACCAGCGGCACCGCGACCTGCAGGGCAACCGAGCCGGGCAGGGACTCAAGCACGAGGAGCACGATCAGCAGCACCGCGCCGACTTGGAGCCAGGTCACCGCGAGGAACCCGGCCAGCATCGCCGCGGACCGCCCGGCCGACGACCCGGGAGGCCCGGCCGCCGGCTCGGCAGCGGGACGGGGCGCGTCCGTGCCGTCGTACGTCCGGGGATCTGCCGCCTTTGCTTCCGGCCGCACCGCCACCTCCGCCATCACCACCGAGCCGTCACAACCACGCCGTCACAACAACGCGCCCAAGAGTAGGGCGACCGTCCGGCGGAAACCTCAGACGGAGAGTCCGCCGGGGGAAAAATAAGGAAGACCTCAGGACCAGTCGATCTCGGGGCTGCGGTAGAAATTGACACCCTGGGCCTCGAAGCGCGGCCCGAACCCGGCGAGCCGGCCACGGAAGGATGCCCAGTCGCGTCCGGCCCGCGGGGACCAGCCGATCTCGGCGATCGCGAGCAGTCGCGGAAAGACCATGAACTCCACGTCGGCCAGGCTGCGCAGGGTCTCGGACCAGAGCGGCGCCTCGACGCCGAGCAGCGACTCCTCCCCCACGCCGGGCAGGCGGTCGGCCGGGTCCCAGTCGTACGAGCGTTCGACGCTGACCAGGCCCGCCCAGTCCAGGCCGAGCGGGCTCGACTCGTCGTACTTCATGTCGAGGTAGCTGCGGTCGGCCGGGGACATGATCACCTGGCGTCCGGCCGCGGCGGCCCGGGCTACGCCGTCATCGGTCGGTTCGATCCGCCAGTACTGGGGGACGGCGGTGGCGGGCAGTTCGACCGCGGCCATCTCGTGCCAGCCGATCGCGCGCTTGCCGTACTTGCCGACCATCGGCAGCACCCGGGTCATGAAGGTGCGGTAGTCCTCGGCCGTGGTGCTGAGCGCCTCGTCGCCGCCGATGTGCAGGTAGGGGCCCGGGGTCAGGCCGGCCACGACCCGGATGACGTCCTCGACGAAGGCGTACGTCTCCTCCTTGTCGGCGCAGAGCGAGCTGTAGCCCACCTCGGGGTCGGTGCGCGGCAGTACGGGCTCCCCGTCGCAGGTCAGCTCGGGGTAGGCGACCTGGGCGGCGTTGACGTGCCCGGGCAGGTCGATCTCGGGGACGATCGTGACGAACCGGGTCGCGGCGTACGCGACCAGGTCGGCGTATTCCCGAGCGGTGAGGAAGCCCGGCCCGGCGCCGTCGATGCCGGTACCCTCGCCGCCGCTGACCTCGGTGAGGCGCGGCCAGCCCTCGATCTCGAGACGCCAGCCCTGGTCGTCGGTGAGGTGCAGATGCAGATGGTTGATCTTGAACTGGGCGATCGTGTCGAGGTAGGACCGAATGTCGGCCGGACGGTAGAAGTGCCGGGCCAGGTCAAGCATCGTGCCGCGATAGGCGAAGCGCGGCTCATCCTCGATCCGGCCGCCGGGGAGCACGACCTCGGCCTGCGCGGTCTCGGGCAGCAGTTGCCGCAACGTCTGGAGACCGGCGAAGAGGCCCTGCTGGGCGGGGGCGCGAAGGGTCACGCCGTCGGCGGCGATGTCGAGCCGGTAGGACTCGGGCGACTTGCCGTCGCTGTCCGGCTCGAGGAGCAGCCGCACGGCACCCTCGTCGGTGCGGGCGACCGGGCAGCCGGTGACCCGTTGCAGCAGGCCGGCCAGTTCGCCGGCGATGGCGGCGACGGCCGGGGCGGCGCTCACCGACACACCAGCGGGGATGCGGAAGTCGGCGGTCGCGTCGGGCCGGACCGAGGTCGGCAGCGGAATGACGTCGCCGAGTTGTCTCATCGTGGGAGCGCGCACGCGAGAAACCATAAACTGTCTTTCCATGTCGATCACGACCCGTCGCGCCGAAGTTGCCGACACCGTTCTGCTGCACGACTTGGCCGCCCGGACGTTCGGACTGGCCTGTCCGCCCGGCACTCTCCCGGCCGACATCGAGGCGTTCATCGCGACGCACCTGGCCGAGGCGAGCTTCCGCGGCTACCTCGCAGACCCCTCGCGCATTGTCCTGCTGGCCTTCGACGACGAGGTGGCGGTGGGTTACTCGATGCTGGTCGGCGGTCCGATCAAGGATCCGGAGGTGGCCGACGTGGTGGACGAGAAGGTCAGCATCGAGCTGAGCAAGTTCTATCTGGCGGCCGAGCGGCACGGCTCGGGCGCGGCGGCCGCGCTGATGACCGCGACGCTGGCCGAGGCGGCCGGGACCGGGGCCGCGTTCTGCTGGCTGGGCGTCAACCAGCAGAACCGGCGGGCCGGGAGGTTCTATGCCAAAAACGGCTTCGAGGTGGTCGGCGTCAAGCGCTTCCTGGTCGGCGAACAGTGGCACGACGACTACATCAGCCGGCGGCCATTGCCCTGACGTTCGAAGAGCCGACGGCCACTGCTCGGACAACGGAAGAGATCGGACCACGGAAGAGACGACGGAAGAACTGTCAGGCCGGGACGATGTCGGTCCAGTCGATGAACTTGCCGGTGCGGTTGTCGCCGGACGACTGGCCGCGCACCCGTCGGGTCAGCCAGGGCAGCACGTGCTCACGGTAGTAGCGCGCCTCGGCCAGCACCCGCCGGCTCTCGTGGGGCCCGGGGTCGATGACGTGCGCCGCCGTCTCGTAACCGATTTTCTCGAGCACCAACCCGGCCACCCGGCGATGCCCGGCGGCATTGAGGTGCAGCCGGTCGGCGGACCAGTAGCCCGGCCGGCGGATCTCCACGTCGTGGAAGACGTCGACGAACGTGATGTCGTAACGCTTGACCAGGTCGATCACCGCCTGGGTCAGCAGCTCGCCGCGGCGGCGCATCACGCCACCCAGCGGCAGCCGGTCGGACGGGTCGGCCCCGCTGAGCAGCACCA
>DASRYP010000081.1:0-2628 GCA_035687165.1 Actinoplanes sp.
CTAGTGCAGGCCCGCATTAGTTCTTGACGGGTCGTGTGGGCGGCGAATCTAGTCGTGTTCGTCGATGGGTTTGTCGGCGATGCCGGTGAGGTGCAGGCGTACGGCGCAGTCGAGGGCGTCTTGCGGGCTGCCTTCCGGTTCCCCGTCGGGTAGCAGGCTGTCGGTGTAGGTGTCGGTGGCCGGGTCGTAGAGGGCGAAGCCCCAGACGTCGTCGAAGCCGAGGTATTCCAGCCGGCACACGGGTACTTATGCGGACCTGCACTAGAGGTGGCCTCCCCGGCCCACCGGACCTGATGTAGCTGAGCGGCCGCAGTCAGCCGCGACCTGAGGTCGCGATGCCGGCCGACAATGGTTTGATCGGCATGAACGTGCACCGCGACGGGTCGGGTCAGTCGGTCGAGGGCCTCGGCCGCCGCCGTCAACAGCATCGGTCGCTGGACGTCGGTGCGAGTTCGGCGCCGTGGACCTCACGGCTAGGCGCCGTCGATCAGTGCTTCGTCGAGTAGCCACTCGACGGCTCGGCGGGCGGCCCGGGTGTCACGGAAGTCGTACCCGGGCAGCAAGAGGTGTGGGTATTCCTCGTTCAGCTCGTCCTTGAACCGGCGGAACGCACCGCGGCCGTTGATCGTGCGGGCAAGTCGCCGGGACGCTCGATCGTCGCTGACGAGGTTGATGAAGTCCGCCATGTCCTGGTGCCAGACGTACGACGGCAGGGACGGGATCACGGGAAGATCCAGATCGTCGAGATCGACGGGGTTCGCGCCGTCGACACCCCCTTCCCCTGCTTAGTAGTCCCTTCGGGGTACGGCGATCGATCTGCCCCTGCGGCCGATCGTGATCGTGCCTTCTCGGTACCGGCGACTTTTGGTGCCCGGTCGTGGGCGATTGTGGAGGGTCGGCCGATCGGGTATCGACCGTGGACCGAGCTGTGAGTCTTCGATCGGTCTGCCGGTGGTGCCGTACGGCTGTCGCTGACCCTCCTTGCGGATGCTTGCTGCCTCGGGGAGAAGAACGCGAGAATAGTGCCCCGCGATCCTCCTGTGAGGCATACCGTTGGATTTTGATATTGCGGGAATTCCCGCCGACCGAGTCGTGTGGATCGAATCGTATTCGTCGTGCAGCGTGGACGACGTAATAGCGAGCGCGTCACCATCGGCGCCAGCAATAATCAGTACGCGAACGATGGTTTCGCTGAGTCGGAGCGAAACGGTGGCCGCCATTCTGGATGATATGGAGGCACTTGCCAGGACATTGTTTCCGGTGTGGCTTCCGGGGGCTGAAGGCATCATCACCTCGGCTGGTGCCGCAGCGGCCGCCGTGCGGGCTCTGGCGATTAAACACGCTGCGGGGACCTCACAGTACGGGCCGTTCCTGGCCGATCTGGCGACCGGGGCCGTGGCGGGGCGGAAGGGGAACACTCGGCGGCATCGACCGGAGGTCCGGGCGCTCGGGCTGGGCCGGGTGCTCGCGGCCAGCTTCGGCCGGCAGACGTGTGTGCTCGCGCTGCACCCGCTGAAGAAGCTTGATGAAAGGACGGCGTCCACCCTGGACGGGGCAGCGCAATGGCTAGTCGACCACGGTCGGCTCTCGGTGTGGATCTTCGAGGCGATGCCGCCCGCTGTTGCCCGTCCGTCCATGGCCGTGTCGTCTGCTGCCGCCGGCACTGCGCCCGAGACGATTTCGCTTGTCGCCGACCCTCCACGCCCGACGGTCTCGGTCGTCCCGCCCGTCGCTGAGCGGCCACTACGTAAGGCGAAGGCAAGTGGCGTACGCCCGTGCGGTGTGACCGGCAAGCCGCACCCGAGCAGCCCGGCCGAGGTGTTGCTGGAGGGAGCTCTCGCCGATCGGCCCTGGGCTGCCGGCCGTTCCTGGAACTGCACGGTCCGGCTCGGGACGCTCGTCAATCCGGTCCGGGTCGATCTCCTGTAGGCGACGGAACGATGCATTGTCGAAGTCGATGGCGCAGATCATCGTACGGTCGGAAAGTTTGCCGCTGATCGGCAGCGCGACGTGCTGTTGCAGATCCACGGGTACGTCGTGCTCCGCTTCACCAACGTCCAGGTTTTCGACGACGTCGAGAATGTTCTAGCACTTCTCCAACAGCTTCTCGCCGATCGCCGGTGCTGGTCCGGTCCTGGCAAACCATCGTCGGTATCAGCTGATGTCGAAGCCGACCCAAACCCCTGAACTCTGCATAGGAAGGGAACCTCGGATGGGTTTGTTGGATCTTGATGTGTTGCTGGCTGCCGGGGCGGCCGGTGGGTCGAGTTGCCTGACGTCGACCACGGTGCTGGAGCCGGCCGGTGGTCGGCACGCATCGGTGGCGCCGGCCAAGTTCGCTGAGGCGAACAGCAACAACAAGCGCGGGGTGTACGCGTACGAGCAGCGTTTTCTCGGTGACGAGAGCCGGTACGCGGTGCTGATCGATTCGAAGCAGTCGCAGCTCAACCGGGCCGAGCAGGCGCTGGCCCAGGCGATTGAGGACGGCCATCCGCTGCTGTCGCGGGTGCCCCACGTACGGCTGACCTATGAGCGGGCCGGGACGGTCGAGCACTACTACGACCTGACGCTTCCGCACCGGGTGTTCGACGGCCACATCCGCGCGGGGACGATCGACGGCACGCCCAC
>DASRYP010000082.1:0-3949 GCA_035687165.1 Actinoplanes sp.
AGACCAGGCCCCGGGCGACGTCGAACGAGCAGAAGATCAGGACGTTGGCCGGGATCACCAGCATGGCCGTGTAGCCGTAGACCGCGAAGAGCTCGCCGACGCTGAGACCGCCCTCGACCGCGAGGCGGGCGGCCAGCCAGACCACGACCGCGAGGAAGACCACGGGCAGGCCGTCACCGAGGGCACCGATCCAGCTGAACGGGCCGCCCACCCGGTAGCCCTGGTCACGCAGGCGCGCGGACTGCCGGTCGTACCGCTGGAGCTGGGTCTCCTTGCCGCCCAGGCCGTTGAGGATGCGCAGGCCGCCGAGCACGTCGACCAGGCGCGCGTTCAACTGGCCCTGCTGCTCGCGGTAGCCCAGGCCGGCCCGCTGGCCGCGCTGCAGCAGCGGGCCGACGAAGACGGCGAGCACCGGCACGCCGACCAGCACGACGACGGCGAGCAGGTGCGACACGCGGAAAAGGATCACGGCGACCACGGAGATCGCGAGGATGGCCGCGACGCCGACACCGCCGACGTTCATGGCGCGGCCGATCGTCCACACGTCGGAGATGCCGATGGTGACGACCTCACCGGCGGTGAGGCGCCGGGGCAGGGCGGAGCCGAGCCTGGTCGCGTGGCCCAGCACCAGGTCGGCGGTCTGCAGCGCGGCGGCCAGGCGCAGCTTGGTCATGCTGCGGTGCCGCATGATGCCGAGCCCGGCGCTGGCCGCGCCGACGACCAGAACGGTGCCGGCCCAGGCGATCAGCGCGGCGGGGCGATGCGGCTCCAGACCGTGGTCGATCGCCTGCGAGAGCAGCCAGGGCGCGGACGCCAGGCTGAGGAACCAGAGCGAGCCGAAGATCGCCCCGAGCGCCACCCTCCGCTTGTTGCTGCGGCCTAGCCAGAACAGAAATCTTGCCGGTCCCCGTGTGTCCACCCGGTCATGCTGCCCCATGAGGGTCGATGAACGCTGCCCAGTTTCGCCCGGTTGTGGATAACCGCACGGACAGGCCGGGCAGCCGTACACGGCGGTCGGGGACCGTCTAAAGTGGGTGTATCAGACGGCGGCGGGGAGGTTCGCCGAGCTGAAGGCGCGGCCGTCGTCGGTCACCACGGCCGAGTCATAGCCGTCGGCCGCCCGCTTCGCGAGCCAGGGGACGCCGGCCTCCCCCATCGCGAGCGCCGCGGTGGCGTAGGCGTCGGCGATCGACAGATCCGGCCCCACCACCGTCACCGAGCGGAGGCCTTTGGCAGGCCGGCCCGTACGCGGATTGATCACGTGGTCGCCTCGCTCGTAGGTGCCCGAGGTCGCCACGGCGCCGTCGGTCAGGGCCAGCACCCAGCTCATCTTGTCGGCCTCCCACGGATGCCGGATGCCGACCCGCCACGGGACGCCGTCGGGGTGCTTGCCGCGCATGCGGATGTCGCCGCCCGCGTTGATGTAGTGGTTGTGCGAGCCGGCCTCGAACAACCGGTTCGAGGCCATCTCGACCGACCAGCCCTTGACGTAGCCGGACGGGTCGAGCGACCCCGAGGCGTACACGTCGAAATAACCGTCCGTGTCGCGCCAGAGATCGGCACACGCCTCGAGGACGTGCCGCAGGTCGGCCGAGCATTCCTCGAGCCGCAGCCGGCCGCGGTCGAACCGGGAAACCTCACTGTCTGCTTTGTACGTACTGAATCGGGCGTCCACCTCGTGGAACCAGGCACACACGTCCGCGATGAGCCGACGGAGTTCGTCGTCCGGCCTGTCCTCGACCAGCTCGATACTGACCGTCGTACCCATCACCTGCTCGACATGGCGCACGGAGCGTGACCTTACGCCTTGGCCGCGTCCAGCGCCGCCTGGAGTGACTTGACGTAGGACTCGCTGGTGTAGGTGGCCCCGGAGACGGCCGCGACGTCGGCGTTCTGCGCCTTGAGCGTCTCCTGCTTGAGCGCGGCGATCGCCGGCGGATTGATCGTCGCGCTGTCGTTCGCGGTCGGGTAGGACGCCTCGGCCGCGGTGATCTCGCCACCCTCGACCCGGATCGAGACCTGAATCTTTCCGTACGGGTTGGCCGCGGGACTGCCCTTGAAGACGCCGTCCTGGAGCCCGCTCTTCGGCTTGTCGGCGGCCTTGTCGGTCGGCTTCGCCTTGTTGCCGGGCGGCTTGGACGTCGAGTTCTCCGCCGGCTTTTTCGCGGGGGCCGACGTGCTCTTCCCCAGATCGGCGACCGGCGCGGTGGCGACGGGAGCCTCGGGCGGCGTCACACTCAGTCGGACCCCGATGATCAGGGCGGCGCCGGTCAGGGTGCCGACGGCGGCCGCGGTACTACGTCGCATCGCGAGAAACTCCTCGTGGTCGTCAGGCAGAGCGGTCGTCAGAACTCGAACGGGTCCAGGTGCAACTGGCTGTCGGGGACGTCGAGCTCGCGCAGTGTTGCCACCGCGGCCTCGACCAGCCCCGGCGGGCCGCACAGGTAGATGTCGCGGCGGCTCACGTCAGGCACCAGACCGAGCAGTCCCGGCGGGGTGAACAGCCGGCGCGGGCCGGGATCGTTGCGCCCGCCCACGATGTAGCGGACCCAGGCGTCGCGCTGCTCGGCCAACTCCTCGAGCTCGCCGCGGAAGACCAGCTCGTCGGGGCGGCCGGCCCGGTAGATCACGATCGTGTCCGGCGGCATGTCCTCGAGCAGGGCCCGGATCGGTGCGATGCCGCTGCCCCCGGCGATCAGCAGGGCCCGGCGGCGGGTGCGGCGCTGGGCGGTGAAGACACCGAACGGCCCCTCGGCCCAGACCGGCGTGCCCGGCTTCATCTCGGCCAGCCGCTGGGTGTGCCCGCCGACCGCGGTCACGGTAAGCCGCAGCCACTGCGCGTTCGGTGCGGCCGAGAGCGAGAACGGGTGCGACTGCCACCAACCGTTGCGGGTCAGGAAGCGCCACCGCATGAACTGGCCGGCCTGCGCGGGCAGCTTCTGCAGGTTCTTGCCGTCGATGTAGATCGAGAACGTGTTGCCGCCCTCGGAGACGACCTCGGCGACCTCGAAGCGGTGCCGCAGGTTGAGCCAAAGCGGTTCGATCAGGCGGCCCCAGACCAGCGCCGAGATCACCAGAGCGGTCAGACCCGGCCAGAAGTACGAGGCGAACCTGCCGCTCAGGTTGGCGCCGGTCGCGACCTGGTGGCCGTAACCGAGAAGGAGGACCAGGTAGCCGGTGAGGTGGATCAGGTGCCACAACTCGTACGGCAGCTTGGCTCTGGCCGCCCTTATCGAGATGAGGCTGATGACCACCAGGATGATGGTGGCGGCGGTAGCGCTGAGCATCTCGGGGAGCGTCGTGATGATCGTCCAGCCCTGCTCGACGACGCCGGTCTCGGCGGTGAGCGCGTAGCCGTACACGATGAGGACGACGTGGGCCAGCACGGCGACGGTCAGCGAGGTGCCGAGCCAGCGGTGCCAGCGCAGCAGGTCACGTGCGCCCACCCACTCCTCGAGCCAGCTCACCCGGCTCATCATCAGCAGCTGGATGAAGAGCAGATAGCCGCCGACCAGGCCGGTGATGCGCCCGGCGGCGAGCATCAGGCTGGCGGTGTCACTGACCTCGCCGGCCTGCGTCTCGAAGAGCCAGAGGGCGATGCTGGTGGCCAGGCCGGCGAAGAACAGCAGGACGGTGAGCAGGCGGTTGCCCGAGACGGCCTCGGCGGGGGGACGGTCGTCCGGGATGGGCGGCTGCGCGGGACCGGTCGCCTTCCAGCCGGTGGGGTCGGTCTGCGACTCGACCAGGATGTCGCTACGCCGGTAGGGATCGTCACGGTTCGGCCGGGGCTCGGAGTCGACCTCGCGCACACCCCAGCCGTCGGCGGGGCCGTCATCACGGTCCTGATCGTCCCAATCCTCGTAGCGCTCGGCGGGGCGCGGCTGAGCGGGCCATTTCTCCTCGCCGGCGGGCGCGGAGCGCAGATCGGCGAAATACTGCGCGTCTTCGT
>DASRYP010000083.1:0-9258 GCA_035687165.1 Actinoplanes sp.
GACCCGACGGCGGCACAGCCCGGGTGTTCGGCCACGACGTGGTGCGCGAGGCCGACGCCGTGCGCAGCCGGATCAGCCTCACCGGGCAATACGCGTCCGTCGACGAAGACCTGACCGGTGCCGAGAACCTGGTGTTGCTCGCGCGGCTCCTCGGTTATTCCCAGGCCCAGGCACGCGAGCGGGCGGCCCAACTCCTGGCCGCGTTCGGGCTCACCGAGGCGGCCGATCGCCAGGTGAAGAAATACTCGGGCGGCATGCGGCGGCGCATCGACATCGGCGCCAGCATCCTCAGCACGCCCGACCTGCTCTTCCTCGACGAGCCCACCACCGGCCTCGACCCGCGCAGCCGCAACCAGGTGTGGGACATCGTGCGGATCGTGGTCGCGAACGGCACCACGGTCCTGCTGACCACCCAATACCTCGACGAGGCCGACCAGCTCGCGAGCCGCATCGCGGTGATCGACCACGGCCGGGTGATCGCCGAGGGCACGCCCGGCGAGCTGAAGGCCTCGGTCGGCGCGGGCACCGTCCACGTGCGGCTGCGCGACGCCGCTCAGCGCCCGGCCGCCCAGCGGGTGCTGGCCGAGGTGCTGGGCACGACCGTCCAGCAGGATTCCGATCCGGTGGCGTTGACCGCGCGGGCCGAGGCGGGCGGCTCCGACCGGGGCGCCGCCGAGCTGGCGTCCCAGGCGTTGGCCCGCCTGACCGAGGCCGGGATCGTGGTCGACGACTTCTCCCTCGGCCAGCCCAGCCTGGACGAGGTTTTCCTGGCCCTGACCGACAAGCCTGCCCCGCAGGAGGCCGCCGTATGAGCACGACGACCGAGACCCCCGAGACCCACACCGCGTACGCGCCGTCGCGCGAGACGCTGAGCGCCGTCCTGACCCGCGGCGAACGCCCCCACCGACCCAGCGCCCTCTCCGCGTCCCTGACGTTCGGCCGGCGAGCCATCCTGAAGATCAAGCACGTGCCCGAGCAACTCTTCGACGTGACCGCGTTCCCGATCATCATGACGCTGATGTTCACGTACCTGTTCGGGGGTGCCCTGGCCGGCTCGACCCGCGCCTACCTGCAGTTCTTCCTCCCCGGCATCATGGTCACCAGCGTCGTCATGATCACGATGTATACCGGCGTCGGGCTCAACACCGACATCGAGAAGGGCGTCTTCGACCGCTTCCGCACCCTGCCGGTCTGGCGCCCCGCCGCCCTGGTCGGCATGATCTTCGGCGACGTCCTCCGCTACCTCCTCGCCGCGACGACCATCATGGTCGTCGGCCTGGCCCTCGGCTTCCGCCCCGGCGGCGGCTTCCCCGGCGTCGTCGGCGGCATCGCCCTGCTGGTCGTCTTCTCCTTCGCGTTCTCCTGGATCTGGACCATGTTCGGCCTTTTCCTGCGCTCCGAGAAGTCGGTGATGGGCGTCAGCATGCTGGTCCTGTTCCCGCTGACGTTCCTGAGCAACGTCTTCGTCGACCCGCGGACCATGCCCGGCTGGCTCCAGGCCTTCGTCGAGGTCAACCCGATCAGCCACCTGGTCACCGCCATCCGCTCCATCATGGCCGGCCACCCGGACATGATGGAACTGGCCTGGACCCTGATCGCCGCCGCCGCCCTGATCCTCGTCTTCGGCACCCTGACCATGCGCCTCTACAACCGCAAATGAGCGGCGGCCGCTCTCGGTGCTGTTGACCTGGTCCTTCATACGCCAGGCCGCCAGCCTTGGCCGCCAGGTGGGCACACTGGAGTTGGCATCACGCGGACCGTGCCGCTGGACAGCATCTGATCGATAGCGTCCGCTGAGGACGTCGCTGGGTACAGACTCCTCTGACAATCAGCGACGATGAGTGGCCGTGCCATGTCGAATCTGCTCAGGTCCCGCAGGAACGAGCGGGAGAGCAGCGAACTTACTCAAGGTCAGGAGCTGAGGCCAGGAGCCAGGTGAGCGGTTGAGGCCCCGCCGGGTCAGGCTCATACTCCGCGGCTTCGTTCAGGACGTGCCGGTTCACGGTCGCTCCACCGTCACGCTCAACAATCCAGTACCGCGGGATGCCGGCCTTCGCGTATTCGGCCTTCTTCGTGATCCGGTCAACGACCTCGGACCCGCTGGAGACCACTTCGACAACGAGGAGAAGCCCGGACGGGCCGGCGTAACTCGACCGAGCACGACGCGGCGGCATGCCTTTCGCCCACACCGTCAGGTCCGGCACACGGCCACCGCCGACATCGATACCGCAGTCGGCAGCGATCTGTTCGGCTTCATAGCCGTGGCCGGCGAGCCAGAGAATCATGCGCATCACCAGCAGTGCGTGTTCAGGGTCTGCGGGGGGCATGACTGACAGCACTCCCTCAGGACTCAGCTCGTACCGGTGGTTCTCGTCGGCGGCTGCCATACTCGCGACGTCGTTCAGGGTCACATGCGTCGGCATCCTCGCGCCAAAGGCTTGAGCGCTCACCCGTGCCCCCCTCTGCGATCCCGAAAGACATGCACGGCCCACGTACCTTCTCCAGAATACCTGCCGCCGGGCATCCAGGCGCGACCATACGCACGTGCCCGACCTTGGGTGGGGCGCCGCAGCCGCCGCACCCAAGGTCGGCAAGGTCGAAAGGCAGACCGTCGCCGATACCGGCCCCGGCCCGGGCGGCAGCTACGCCCGGATGACCGAGGCAGGAGTAGGGACGAGACGGTCAGCGGTTGTTGCGGCCGCTGCCACCGAAGATCTGGAGGAAGAACAGGAAGACGTTGAGGATGTCCAGGAAGATCGAGGCGGCGATCAGCGGGGCCGAGTCGAGGTCGGTGTTCCGCCGCACCCGCTGGAAGTCGACCATCGTCAGGACGGCGAAGATGACCAGGCCGAGGATCGCGTAGATGAGCGAGCCGCCCGGGATGTTCACGAAGATGAGCACGATGCTGAAGGCGATCAGCGCCACCAGTGCCCAGAACGCGTACCGGGCCAGTGCCGACAGGTCGCGCCGGGTGGCGTAGCCGGCCGCGCCGAAGCCTGCGATGAACAGGGCCGTCGCGCCGCCCGACTGCCAGAGCACCTGCGGGTTCTGGCTGGCGTAGTAGCTCAGCGTCGGGGCGACGGCCAGGCCGATGAACAGGCCGAACGCCGCCAGCAGACCGACCGTCAGCTCGCGGGAGCGGCGGGTCGAGAACTGCATGCCGATCAAGGCGGCGAACGACGCGATGTAGGCGATGATGGCGGGCCCGCCGGTCAGGTCGCGGCCCAGGTAGGCGCCGAGGGCGAAGAGGCCCGCGGTGCCGGCGACGTACGCCATCGTCTGCGCGAACAGGGTGTGACTCTCGTCGCGGGTGGCGGCCCCGGCCGATCCGTACGCGAATGAGTTGTCCATGACGTCACTCTCGCCCTCTCACCCGCCGGGCCGAGCCAGGGAAGCTCCCTGGTTCGCACGGCCCCGGGTTACGGGACGCGGTGTACCCCACCGCCCGAGCCCACAGCGGCCCCCGTGTCGGAGGTCACCGTGGCACGGGCCACCATCCTGAAGCGAGCGTCACGAAGTTCCCGGTTCGTTCTGCTTGCGGCCCGCCTCGTCGGTGGCCTCGTCGGTGGTCTCGGCGAGCGTGGCCGCGGTGGCGATGGCTGCCGCCTCCTGGTGCTCGGGCGGCACCGGGTCGGACGGGTCGACCGGGGTCTCGTCGGGTTCGCCGTCGGAGGGGCCGACCGCGGCGGCGAGCAGGGCGGAGTTGGGGATGTTCAACGGGCCTTCAGCGGTGTCGAGGACGGTGTAGAGCAGGCCGGCCGCGATGATCGTGCCGTAATGCGGGCCGCCGATCGCGCCGGAGAGCACGCGCACCTGTTGACCGGGGAGGTAGGGACGGGCGAAGAGCAGCACGAGGCCGGCGAAGAGGTTGGTCAGCACGGGCTGGGCGGCCAGACCCAGCACCACACCGGTGACCGCGCCGCCCACGAGCAGGTGCTGCAGGCCGACGCCGAGCAGGTCGCAGACCGCGAAAATGGTGATCAGGTAGCCGCCGAGCTGAGTGATCAGGCGGAGTGGGGTCGCCGCGACCTCCCCCGCGCGGGCCTGGGTGATCCGGTGGACCGCGCGCGCGGCGGTGCGGGTCGCGACGATCCCGGCCACGGCGACCAGCACGGCACAGCCGTACGCGATCAGCCGGTCCTGGAGTCGTGCCGAGTCGATGTCGCCGACCTGGTTGCCCACGATCAGCGCGGCCAGCGCGATCAGCCCGAACACCACCGTCTTGCGGAAGTCGGGGCGGACACGCTGCTCGATCAGCTTCCACGACTCGCCGGGACGCTGCGACATACCGAACATGCTCCGCCCCTTTCCTGCGATCGCGATCCTATCGGTGCCGTCCGAGGCCGCGGGACACCCATCCACAAACGTCCGACCCTTCCCGGAACCAGAAGCCGGAACCCAGCAGAACGTCAAAACCGTCTCTTCGTACGGGATTCCGGTGCGCGACGGATCTCCGAAGGGTTACCCGCCGGACGAGCCGTCCGCCGCGAACTCCGCCACCGTGATCACTTCAGCCTGGGCCGGGAAGACCTTCTCGGTGAGCACCCGATGCACCTCGGGATCGTTGTCGAGACAGCCGTCGGAGAGCACAGTCAGTTCGAAGTCGCGGTCCGCGGCCTCGCGCAGCGTGGAGAGCACCACCCCGCTCGTGGCGATGCCGGTCAGGATCAGGTGGTCGAAGCCTCCCGCGCGCACCACGATGTCGAGGTCGCTGCCGGTGAAGGCGCTGACCCGGCGTTTGGTGACCACGATGTCGCCGTCGTGCGGCGCGACGGCCGGGTGGATCGAGTTCGACCCGCCGGCGTACGCCGAGCCGGCCAGGCGGCCGAACATGCGGTTCCGGGTGCTGATCTCGGGGCCGCCCGCCCGGAATCCCACCGTCACATAGATGACCGGGATGCCCGCGAGCCGGGCGGCCGCGACCGCCTCGGCCAGGCGGGGCAGATAGTCCGGGTCCGGGTAACGGGCGACGACCGCCTCCTGGACGTCCATCACCAGCAGCGCACGACTCATGGGTCCCCCCTCGAAGCAAGTCATCAGATGATGACTACGTCCGCCCTCCTGTCAACGTCCGATGACTTGAGCGCTATGCTGCGACGATGACTCCTCGTCGGCGAGACGCGGCCGCCACCCGCCAGGCGCTGCTCGAGGCCGCCCGGCTGCGGTTCACACGGGTCGGCTACGAGGGCACGACCCTGCGGGACGTCGCCGCCGACGTGGGCGTCAACCTGGCTCTCATCAAGCGCTACTTCGGCTCCAAGGAGGGCCTGTTCAAAGCCGCGCTGGCCGAGTCGCCACGCTTCCTGAGCGACCCCGCGGCCGACACCCCCACCGACCGCGCGGCCTTCGTCGAGGCCCTCAGCCGACACTTGGCGGGCGACTCCTGGCCCGAGTTCGGCGAGCATCCCGTCCTCATGCTCCTGCGCGCCTCGGGCGACCAGCAGGTGACCACCCAGCGCCGGGAAGCCCTGGAGGGCGCGGCCCGGCGGGTGCTCGACGCGCTCGACGAAGGCCCGGACGGCCTGCTGCGCGCCGAGCTGCTGGTCGCGCTCGGCGTCGGCGTCGCGGTCCTGCGCTCCACGGTCGGCGTCGAGCCCCTGAGTGAGGCCGCCGCCGGCGAGCTGGCCGCACCGCTGGGCGCCATTGTGGACGCCCTGTTCCCGTCGCGACCTCCCGGTGAGTCGCGACCTCCCGGTGAGGGGTTATGACAGCACCCCTCAGGGGCACGGACGGAGACGTAACGTCGGTCGGGAACAACCGAGCAAAGGGAGCGAAGATGCGGACACGAACGCTGGGCAACGGCCTTCAGGTCTCGGCCATCGGTTACGGCGCGATGGGGATGAGCCAGGGCTACGGCCCCGGCCCCGACCGGGCGGCCAACATCGCGCTGCTGCGGGCGGCGATCGAGCGCGGCGTCACGTTCTTCGACACCGCCGAGGTGTACGGGCCGTACGTGAACGAGGAGCTCGTCGGCGAGGCTCTGGAACCGCTGCGCGACCAGGTCGTCATCGCCACCAAGTTCGGGTTCACGATCGGCGGGTCCGTCCAGCCGCGTGGCGTCGACAGCCGCCCCGAGCACATCCGTGAAGTGGTCGAGGCATCGCTGCGACGGCTGCGCACCGACCGGATCGATCTTCTCTACCAGCACCGGGTCGACCCCGGCGTGCCGATCGAGGAGGTGGCCGGCGCAGTCCGGGAGCTGATCGCCGCAGGCAAGGTCAAGCACTTCGGCATGTCCGAGGCGGCTGCCGCGACCGTGCGCCGGGCCCACGCCGTGCAGCCCGTCACGGCCTTGCAGTACGAATACTCGCTGTGGTGGCGGCGCCCCGAGGCCGACATCCTGCCGCTGGCCGCGGAACTCGGCATCGGGTTCGTGCCGTTCAGCCCGCTCGGCCGCGGCTTCCTCACCGGCACGATCACGCAGGAGACCGCGTTCACCGAGGGCGACATGCGTAATTCGCTCCCCCGCTTCGGCGCCGAGGCCCGCGAGGCCAACCAGGCCGTCGTCGACCTGCTGCGGCGCAAGGCGGCCGACAAGGGCAGAACCACCGCTCAGATCGCGCTCGCCTGGCTGCTCGCCCAGCAGCCCTGGATCGTCCCGATCCCGGGCACCCGCCGGCTCGAGCGGCTCGAGGAGAACCTGGGCAGCACCGAGGTCGAGCTGACCGCCGACGACCTCCGCGAGATCGACGAGGCCGCGTCGAAGATCGAGATTCAGGGCGAGCGCTACTCCGAGCAGGCCGAACGCATGACCAACCTCTGACGCCGGGTCAGCGGACCGGTGACACCCTGTCCGACTCGGGGATGTGGCCGAGCTTGTGCGCGAAGATCCGGGACGGGGTAGTTGTATCAATGCTCCCCTGCGGGGTCGGTGGGTTCGTCCTGGCCCCGACCCTCGCCATCAATAGGCGGTCATCGATTCTTTCCGGACACGCCGCTGGCGTCATCCCGCTGTCGGCGGCCTCCGCGCAACGGCAGGACGAGCGAGGCGAGTACGGCGGCGGTGGCCGAGGCGATCAGGACGGCGCCCTTGGCGTGGTCGAGCGACTGCTCGCGGCCGGGGTAGGAGAGCTCCGCGATCAGCAGGGAGACGGTGAAGCCGATCCCGGCCAGCAGGGACAGGCCGAAGATGTCGAGCCAGCCGAGGGCGGGGCTCAGCTCGGCGCGGGTGAATTTCGTGGTCAGCCAGGACCCGCCGGTGATGCCGACGACCTTGCCGCCGATCAGGCCCGCGAACACGCCGATCGCCACCGGGTCGGTGATCAGGCTTCCGGCGCCGGTGAACGGGACCCCGGCCGAGGTCAGTGCGAAGACCGGCAGGACCAGCCCGGTAGTCCACGGCCGCAGCACGTGCTCGACCCGGTGACTGGGGTCGGCCGGCTCGACCGTTGCAGCCGGCTCGACCGTCTCGCCGGGGAGCGGGCCGGTACGCATCAGGAGGCCCATCGCGGCGCCGGCGATGGTGGCGTGGACGCCGCTGGCATGCATGAACGCCCAGATGACCACGGCCAACGGGACCAGGACCGTCCACGCCGGGACCGGACCCGTCCACAGCCGCCGGGCGAGCCCGCGCCCCGACTGCAGCCACCCGAAGACCGCGAGCAGGGCCAGCGCGGCCAGTAGCGAACCCCAGGCCAGCCCGGCGGAGTAGAAGATCGCGATGACGAAGATCGCCACGAGGTCGTCGACGATCGCCAGGGTGAGCAGGAACGTGCGCAGCGCGGGCGGCGATCCCCGTCCGATCACCGCGAGCACGGCGAGGGCGAAGGCGATGTCGGTGGCCATCGGGATGCCCCACCCGGCGGACGCGCCGCCACGGCCGACGGTGATCGCCGCGAAGACCAACGCCGGCACGACGGCTCCGCTGACCGCGGCGACGATCGGCAGCACCGCCCGGCGCGGGTTGCGCAGTTCGCCGGCGACGAACTCCTGCTTGAGCTCGTTGCCGACCACGAAGAAGAAGACGGCGAGCAGCCCGTCGGCTGCCCACGCGTGCACGGGCAGATCGAGATGCAGCGCCGAGGGCCCAAACGTCGCCGACCGCAGCGACTCGTAGGCGTCGGCCCAGGGCGAGTTCGCCCAGCCGAGCGCGATCACCGCGGCACCCACGAGCAGCACGCCCCCGACGAGGTCGCTGCGCAGGGCACGCACCACTCGGGAAAACAACGGAGAGCTCATCCGGTCAGCTCATCCGGGGAGGCGGTCACGGGCGAGACGACCAGGTCACCGATCATCAGCGTCCCTCCGCCCGTCTCGCGCGCCTCGACTCTATCCATGCCCGCCTCCTCAACTCACCGCGGCACCGACCGATGAGCGTCTTTGACATATCCCAAGAATGGAGACCTCATGCCGCGTTGGTACCGGGCACACGCCCTGGAGCTGGCGGGCGCCATGCTGGTCGCGTTCTGCGCCGGCTGGGTGATCATCGGCCTGTCGCACGAGTGGACGCACCCGATGATCGGCTGGCTGCCATTGCCGGCCGGCGGCGCCCTGGCCGTGGCCGCCAGCTGGAAAACGGCCCGCGATCCCCGTTCGGACGCCGGCACCCGCCGGTTCTGGTGGCACCTCACCCTCGCGAGCGGCTTCTTCACCGCCGGAAGCATCGGCAACACCATCGACGCCGTCGGCGGCCCGGAACCGTCGCAGCGCCTCGACCCGGTCACCGTCGGCCTCTACCTGGTGGTTCTCGCCCTTGTGCTCTGGGCCCTGCTGCGGCTTCCGTCGTGGCAGCACAGCCGGGCCGACTGGACCCGGTTCGCGCTCGACGCCTGCATGGTGCTGGTCACGGTCGGCGCCATCGTCTGGCACCTGACGCTGCGCGACCACCAGAAGTGGATGACGCAGACCGGGTCGGCCGGCCCCATGCTCGCCATCATGCTGGTCACCTTCGTGGGCACGGCGACGTTCGTCAAGGTCGGCTTCGCCGGAGCCGGTGGGCTCGACCGGCGGGCGATCCACACCCTGGCCGGCGGCTGCGCGATCAGCGCCGCGCTCGGCGGCCTCTCCCCCTTCCTCAGCGAGCTGCCTTACCTGTCGAGCAGCCTGGTGGCCGTGCCGGTCGCCGCGCTCACCATCAACCTGGCCGCGCACCGCCAGCGACGCACCGGCAGCCGTACGACGGTCGCCCGTCGC
This sequence comes from Actinoplanes sp., assembly GCA_035687165.1. Taxonomy (GTDB): domain Bacteria; phylum Actinomycetota; class Actinomycetes; order Mycobacteriales; family Micromonosporaceae; genus Actinoplanes. The sequence goes on from DASRYP010000083.1 coordinate 9,133, forward strand.
CCGGTCCGGCGGATCACCGTCCTCCCGTACGTCGCGGTCGCCGTCACCGACGTGCTGCTGCTCTCGACCGGCACCTCCGACCCCACCGAGACGACCGCCATGCAGATCGTCGCCGTGGCCCTCACC
>DASRYP010000084.1:0-2654 GCA_035687165.1 Actinoplanes sp.
CGCCTGAAGACCCGTCTCGCCGAGGCCGAGTCCTTGGCCGCCACCGGCAAGCAGGCTGCCAAGGACGCCCGGGCCGCCGACGACGCCCGGCTCTGGCTGCTGATCGAGACGATCGGGCAGGCCGCCTCCGGGCTGCGCCGGGAGCTGGCGCTCAACCCGACCGACAAGATGCCCGCCGACTTCGTCGCCGACGTCGCGGCCGACCGCCCCGGCTCGCCCGAACGCTCCCGGGCCCGGGCCCAGGACACCGATGATCCCGGCCGGCTCGACCAGCTCCTCGCCCTGCCCCGGGCTCACCTGATCGTCGACGGCTACAACGTGACCAAGCGCGGCTTCGCCGACATGTCGCTCGAGCAGCAGCGGAAACGCCTCATCACCGGCTTGGGCGGCATCGCGGCCCAGACCGGCGACGAGGTAACCGTGGTCTTCGACGGCGCCGAGCGGGTGCACGGGCTGCCGCCGGCGCCGCGCGGGGTGCGGGTCCTCTTCTCGCGCAAGGGCGACACCGCCGACGAGCTGATCCGCCAGTTGGTGCGGGCCGAGCCGGCCGGGCGTCCGATCGTCGTGATCTCGTCCGATCGCGAGGTCGCCGACGGCGTGCGCCGACATGGTGCGTACCCGATGGGCGCGGACTCGCTGCTGCGCCGGCTGTCCCGGTCCTGATCCGATCCTGATCTGGCCCTGGCCCGCTCCTGACCTGCGGTAACGCATTTATGTCATACCCCGCGCCTAGCGTGATGGTCACCGATGGTGGTCGGTCCGCGACGGTTCTTCCCCGTTGACGTCGCGCCGCCACCCGGGGAGGAGGAGTGATGATCATCGACTGCGGTCGCTGCGACCGGGCTGCCGGCGAGTGCCGGGGTTGTCTGGTCGGCACGCTGCTGAGCACACCCGACGGCATCGGCGACCTGACTCAGGGCGAGCTGCGGGCGATCGAGGTGTTCGAGACGGCCGGCTTTGAGATCGAGCTGCTCGAGACGCCCGAGCCACCCGTGATCGTCCCGATGTATCGGCGCGGGCGTCACGTCGCGTGATCACCGCGATCCTTAGTCTCTAGGATGTTCGGTCACGGTGGGTTGCCGACGGTGGAGGGGTGGGCGATGAAGCGGCTCGGTTCGGCATGACGCCCCGGCTCTGGGCGATCGGCACCCTGGTGCTGCTGCTGGCGGCCGGCGCCGTCGTGGCCTTCCTGACGATCCCGTGGCATCGCCTGCCCGCCCCACGCGGCGACCAGTTGGCCGCCCTGGGTCAGCTCCCGCGCGACCAGGTCGCCCGGGCCCGCGAGTTCCACGCCGAGCTGCGCCCGGGGTCCTACGTGTCGATGGCCCTCGGCCTGATCGTCGCCCTGGTCCTCGGCCTCACCCCGCTGGGTGCCTGGCTGGTCACCCAGGCCGGGCGCCCGTTCGGCGGTCACTGGCTGGCCCAGGCGGTGCTCGGCGGCTTCGCGGTGGTGCTGGTCGCCGAGGTCGTCATGCTGCCGCTCGCGGCCTGGCGGCACACGATCGTCGTGCGGTACGGCATCTCCACCCAGTCGTGGGCGGCCTGGACGGTCGACCTGTTGAAATCGTGGGCGGTCGGCGCCGTGATCGGTGGCCTGGTCCTGGCCGGCTTCTACACCGTGACCCACTTCGCCCCGCGCTGGTGGTGGGCGTTCGGGGCGGCGGGCGCGGCCGGTCTGGTCGTGCTGCTCTCCTTCGTGCTACCCGTACTGGTCGAGCCGGTCTTCAACAAGTTCACCCCGATGCCCGACGGCCCCCTGCGGACGGAGCTGATCGAGCTGGCCGCCCGCGACGGCGTCCCCGTGAAGGACGTGCTCGTCGCCGACGCGTCCCGCCGCACCCGCGCCGTGAACGCCTATGTCTCCGGTCTCGGGCCGACCCGGCGCATCGTCGTCTACGACACGATGCTCACCGAGGCCGAGCCGGCCGAGGTCGTGTCGGTCGCTGCCCACGAGCTCGGCCACGCGAAGGACGGCGACGTCCTGACCGGCACGATCCTCGGCGCCCTGGGCGCGGCCGCCGCGGTCGTCGCGCTCTCCCTGCTCGGTTCCTGGGGGTGGCTGCTCGGCCGGGCCGGCGTCGACAGCATCGGCGAGCCGCGGGCCATCGGTCTGCTGATCGCCGCGGTCACCGTCGCAGGTCTGGTCGCCGGTCCCGCGCAGGCCTTCGTCTCGCGGCGCATCGAGGCCCGCGCCGACGAGCACGCACTCACCCTCACCGGCGACCCGGTCACCTTCGAGGCCATGCAGCGCCGCCTCGGCACCGTCAACCTGTCCGATCCCGATCCACCCGCCTGGGAGCACACCATGTTCGCCTCACATCCGTCCACGGTGGAACGGATGGCCGCCGCTCGTGCCTACGCCCGGGGCGTGCGCTGATGGGCCGCACCCTGCTCGTCACCAACGACTTCCCGCCCCGCCCCGGCGGCATCCAGCAGTTCGTGCACAACCTGGCCGTCCGTCAACCGGCCGACTCCGTGGTCGGGTACGCCTCGACCTGGCGCGGCGCCGAGAAATTCGACGCCGAGCAGCCCTTCGAGGTCGTCCGCGAGCAGACCGGCGTCCTGCTCCCCACGCCCGCGGTGGCCCGCCGAGCCGCCGAGATCGCCCGCGCCCACGACTGCGACCGCGTCTGGTTCGGCGCCGCGGCCCCACT
>DASRYP010000085.1:0-4376 GCA_035687165.1 Actinoplanes sp.
CCGAGCATGGTCGAGAACAGGCCCTCGAAGCCCGTCTCGCTGCCGGCGCCCAGGCCCTCCTTGAAGTAGATGTTCTTGCCGAATTTCGGGAACAGTTTCCCGCCGATCGCGTGGACCCCGCTGACGCCGCCGCCGATGAACATGCCGCCGGCGAAGGACAGACCGAGGTCCTTCAGGTCGAGGGTCTTGCGGTTGCCCTCGAGCATCTGGGTGACATGGACGGCCGCGCTCTGCCAGAGCTCCTCGAGTCCTTCCTCGAAGGCCTCCCAGGCCAGGTGCATGAGTCCCTGGCGGAGCCGCGCGCGAAGTTGGTCGATCAGTGTCTTGACAAGTTCCTGGCCGAACTTGATGAGGGCCGGGACCGCACCAGCGCCGAATCCGGACATCAGGGCGATGGCGATCTCGACGACCATGGTGAAGGCCGCGATGACCACTGCGTACTGGCTGGCCTCGGACTCCAGGGCGAACTGGTAGGCCGAGCCGCCGAGCAGGTTCGAGATGTTACCGCCGGCCGGCACATTCTGGGTGATGCCGCGCTGGAAGATGGCGAAGGCGTCGGCCGCATCGCCCTCTAGGCTGCCGCGCAGGGCAGCACCGGCGTTCGCGGTCGCCGAAAGACCGCCGATTACTTCCCTCGTGAAGGTGTATAGCTCGTCACCCATGCCCCGAAGGGCCGTCGGATCGGCCTTGGGGAACTCCTCGCCGACGCCGTAGAGGATGAGGTCGTAGACCCATTGCCACTCAGGGTCGTTGGGGATGTGAAAGTCGGGCATGAACGCGTGGGAGCCCGGTCAGGCCGAAGGGTCGGTCGTGGTCCGTCGGGCCGGGGTCGCGGGTATGTCGGCGGTGGACGGGTCGGTCGTGATCCGTCCGGCCGGTGTTGCCGGTGTGTCGGCGGTGCTGGCTGCCAGGCCATGCGCCAACTCGAGGGCGCTGTCGTCGGCGTCGCGGTAGGACTTACCGGCGAGGCGCAGCGCTGACGCGGTGTAGTCGAGCGTCCCCCGGACGCCCCCGAGCAGGTCTTCCAAGTCGTCGAGCCCGGCGAGGAACTTCTTGGCGAACTCTTTGCCCATCTCATCGTCGCCCCACGCGTCGGCGTACCGAGCGCGCAGACTCTGGACCTGCCGCACGTGCTTCTCGTAGAGGGCGGCGTGACCGAGGTATGAGTCGCCGACCGCGGTGACGCCCTCAGGGTTCACCCAGAGTCGGCCCTTGGGCATGGTCACGAGTGGGGTCCTCTCATCAAGATTTCCCGCACGCTGGTGGCCAGCCGGGGCTCGGCCGGGAGGAAGGCATCCGGGCCGGCTTTCCCGCGCACCAGCGCCGAGGCGTCAACGCCGTCGGGTAGGAGCGGGGCCAGGATGTCGGCGGCCTGCCGCATCGCGTCTTCTTTGGCGTCGGTGTAGGTGGACAGGATCGCGGCGCTCAGGTCGGTGGGCGACATTCGGCGATAGGCGCTGTTGGTGAATTGGACGTCGGTGAGAACTCCGTTTTGACCGACGGTGATGGTCACTTCACGCCGAGGTGAACTTGCCGTTGCGGAGATCGCACTCATCTGCCGCTGTGTCTCGGCAAGGGTGTCGCGCTTGCGCTGGTACTCCTCGAAGAGTTGCTCGATGCGATCGTCCATGTCGTCGGGGAATTCCTTTCGCGCGGGGGTGCGACTGCCGGGATCCTGAGTCGGACCGCCGCGACACTACCAGCCGACGCGGCCGGTAGCCATGTCCCCTTTTCTGGACGAGGGGGATCCCTGGAAGTGGGCGGACACGTCCCCTAAGGCGATTTTCTGGCTAGTTGACATCATGGTCGTTTGCCGTTTCTATGGCACCCGATATCTATCTGTCGATGGAAGAGGAGATTCAGTCATGACGACGCCGTTGAGGACCAGCCAAGCGGGTATGCATACCGCCCAGGTCGAGTTCGAAAACATGTCGAGCACGATGATCGGCGACCTCCAGACGATCAACAACCTGATGGTCACGCTGCAGGCTGCGTGGGGCGGCCGGGCGTCGAGCACCTACGGGCAGGCCATGGACCGGTGGGAGGCGGCGTTCAAGCGGGTCATCGACAAGCTGAACGTGATGATCGAAGTCACGGGTGGCTCGGCCAAGGGCTATGCGGAGGCCGAGGAGGCGGCGTACAGCAAGGCTGGAAACTGGGGCGAGGGCATCCCGGGAGTCTGACGTCGGCGGCTCATCGTCGACAGGCTTCATTCCGAAGTTGGCTGGTCGCTTAACGGCCTGCCTAGTCTCTTAAATGAAAGGTGCATGATCGTGTCTGATGACTTCAACATTGCATTCGCTACCGCCGATCAGGTCGAGGATGACATGGAGATTACCAACAGAAGAATGGTCACGGAACTGGAAGCCATGATCGCCAAGGTCGACGGGACGACGGCTGAGTGGACCGGTGAGGCCAAGGAGCAGTACGCGATCGCCAAGGATGTGTGGCGTAGCTCGTCCGCAGAGATGAACAGCGCTCTCGCGCAGGCGAAAGCGGCGCTTCAGGCGATCAAGGAAGGGTATGCCGTAACCGAGATGCGGAACGCCCAGAACTTCAGCAACACCCGCTGATCGCGGAGCACCGGCGGATCTCATGGTTGATTTCAACTACGCCAACGACGATGCCGTTCTGACGATCGGCGCGTTGAAGCCGTACGACGCGAACCACGGTCATCCAGACGGCTGGACTCACTCGGTCATTGACAAGATCAAGCTGGAGATGACGCGGACCCCCACGAACCCTCGCATGGGGAGCAACGCGGACCAGGTCCTGAGCAAGTTCAGCCCGGAGGAGCGCGACGCCTGGAAGTGGTACCAGGAGGAGGTCGTCCCGCCGGCCAAGTGGAAGAAGCTGGTCGAAGAGTACGACGTCAACAAGGCGAAACCGTCGATCACCCACTCTCCCTTCGACCCCAATACCACCTACGTCCCTAAACCGGGCTCACAGTTCACCCCGCCTCCGGGAGTGAAGGACTGGCACGGGGCGGACAACAAGGGTGGCGACCTGGTGGTCAGCCACGAGGCCATCAATTACTTCATCAAGAGCCTCGGTTCGATCGCGGGCGACGGAAGTGGCATCCTGCTCGACGCTCGTAAGACCCTCGGCGCGATCGACCCTCGGCCTGGCGGTTTCGCCCGCGCCGAAGTCATGCGGCAGCGGGTTCGTGGCGCGAGCGCCGACGATCCGGGTCTGCAGGGCGACACGATGGCCCTGCTGGCGTCGGTGCACTCGGCGCTCTTCGACCTGCAGGCTAACCTGCGCACCCTGCTCAACAATTACAAGAATGCCGAAGAGTTCAACAAACTGACCGCCGACAAGCTCGGCACCGTCATGGAAGGCAGCTACGACAAGATCGGCGGCTTGGACTCCTACGGCAAGACGAGTTCGACTGGCGGCGGTGGCGGTACCGGCGGCGGTGGCGGTACCGGCGGCGCCGGTGGCACCGGCAACAAGAACGACAAGTAAGAACGACAGGTAAGGGCGACAACTGATCGTCCGGCTTCGACACAGCCGCTCCGATTCCCTCGCGTACTCCGAAAGTCAGGTCATGCCAAGCCCTTCCGATCCAGACAGCTGGAACGACGACAGTGAAGGCGGGGCGAGTTTCCCGCCTTCGACGGTCAGCACGGCTGACCTTGACGACTACCGGGGCTGGGCGAGGGAATCGGGAGGCTGGCGGAAGCTGCTCGCCTCGGTGACTGGCGGCGCGGCGGTCAGCACCGCCAGTGGCCATGCTCGGGCGGCCGAGGCCGTCAGCCCGCAGTCGCTGGTCGAGGCCAGCTCCGCGTTCCTGCTCGTCCAGGAGACGCTGCAATGGGTGCAGGCCTTCATCGCGAGCCAGTCGCGGGCCATCGCGGGTGAGGGCAAGGGCTGGCAGGGCACCGCCGCGGACGCCTTCCTCGCCGAGATGGAGTTTTTTTCCAAGTTCGTCGGCGCGCAGGCCGAGCGGATCGGCGGTAGCAGCGGCACCGGTGGCCTCAACTCCTTGCCGAGTCAGCTCTACAGCAGTGCGAATCGGCTGACCTGGGCCCAGGAACAAATGCACAAATTGGACGCGGCTTGGGCTGCCTATGCGAAAGAGCAAGGCTCGCCGACCGATGGCGCCAACCTTACCGCGATGACGGGAACCAGCGCCGAGAAGCCGTTGACCGAGGCCTTGGTGCAGGTCATGGACAGTCTCGCGAGCGAGTACGCACTGACCTACAACGCGGTCAACCCGCCGGACCCCGGCGACTCGCTGACGAACGGCCCTAAACCGAACACCGTTCCACCGCCGACGGCCCCGAACCTCCCCGGACCGGGACCGGGTGGCGGTGGTGGCGGTGGTGGTGGTTTCAACCCGCCTCCGATCTCGCCGCCCGGTGGTGGGGGCG
>DASRYP010000086.1:0-4743 GCA_035687165.1 Actinoplanes sp.
CCCTCTTCGATCGGATCGGCCGAGCCGCCGCCGAGAAGGACATTCGGCTGCTTCGATTCCTGGGCCCGCTCGGCGTCGTCGCGGCCCGGGAGACCGACGACCCCGACCAGCACGGCGAATTGATCGCCCGCCTGGCCCGGACGGTCGCGGCCGAGGACACGGCGTACACCGATCTCCTGCTCTCTGTCTCGGAGCGGCTGATCGCGGCCATCCCCGCCGCAGACCGCCGGGACTGGGCCCTGGCCGATCTGGTCTGGGCCGCGGCCGAGGCAGGGAATTTCGACCAGGCCGGAAGGGCGATCGACCTGGTCGAGAATCCGGACCGCCGGGCCGAACTCCAGGTCGATCTCGCCCGTTCGCTGGCCGTCGCGAACGATGGACGCCGGGCCGAGGCGGTCGCGGCCGGCATCGCCGTCGAGGGGCGTCGAGCTGACGCCTACCTGGAGATTGTGCGGGCTGTCATCCGGTCCGGCCGTTGGGATCGGGCGGTTACGGCGGCCCACGCCATCATCTCCCTCGACGCCCGGTCCCAGGCGCTCGTGCTGGTCGCCCAGGCTGCCGCGCGGGCCGGCGACTTGACTTCGGCCCATGCCGTCGCCGCGACCATCCCCGGGCCGGCCTGGCGCGCGTGGGCAGTCAACTGCGTCGAAGAAACAACGCCGGCGTCGACCCAGCCCCGGCCCGACGACGGCGGCGTGGTCCCATCCCGGAACGGCTTGGTCCCGGCGGCTGTCCTCAGCCTGTTGCGCCGCCTTACCCGGGAGCCCACCCGGCCGGGGAGCTCGCGGGAGGCCGCCGAGGCGTTTGTCGCACAGGGCAGCCTGGAGCCGCTGATCGGTCTGCTCCACGACCAGGCCGCCGTCGTGAGCGCGGTCGCCGCCGAGACTGTCACTCTCATGACTACGCATTCCCGGTAGCCCGTCGAGCGCGGAGTTCGCGCCAGTCACTCCATTGGATGATCTACGAAAAATGAGCTGTGCGTCCGAAATGGGCGGACTATCGTCGGCATCGAACGACGCCCCGAGTTGACGGTGGCTTCGGGACTCATTTGTGACCACTCTTCGCAGGCCACACGCGGTGGCCCATTCTTGAGGTAACGGCGGATCTCCATGTCGGATGCGGGCGAGGCCGCGGCAGCGGCGGTCATCGGAGCAGCGCGGGACCTGGCCACCCAAGCGGTGACTCAGGCGACCGCCCAGCTCGAGACCTTGATCGGCCAGGCCGTGGACGCCGCCGAGGACGCGGCACAACGGGCCGTCGCCCTGCCCGCGGACGTCCTGCGGCGGATCAACGAGCTCGCCCAGCAGCAGGACCCGCTCGGCGCCGTCCTCTGGCTGATGCTGCGACTGGCCAACTCGCTCGCGCCGGCCGGGGTCACGCTCACCGCCTACGACCTCGCACCCGGGACCGGCCGGCCTCGCAGTCTGGCCGTCACGTACACCTCGGAGGTCGCCACCGTGGCGCTGGCATTCGCCACCGCCGATCCGCCGGGCGGGGCGATCGTCCTGTCGGTGCACGGCAACGGCAACGGCGGCGGCCCGGTGAAGTTCGGAGCCGGAGCGCTCTCGGTACGCGTGGACGGGCTCACCGACGACAGCATCGCCATCCCGTTCGCCGCGGGGCTGACGGTCGACTCACGCACCACGGTGACCGCGACGGTGGCCCTCGACGCCCCGGCGGCGGGCGGCCCGGAGCTCGGCTTCCGGCTCGGCCGGCCGGCCCTGACCGTCACGCTGAGTCCGTCGATCGAGGCCTTCCACTATCGGGTCGAGGTGGCCTTGCACGACAACGGCGTGACGATCGACCTGGTCTCGATGATCGGTGACCTGGCCACCGTGGTGAGCCTGCCGCGGATCGACGAGAGCCTGGACCTCGCGTTGACCCTCGAGGACGGCCGGCTGCGGCTCGGCCGGCTCGCCGAGGCGCAGGCGTGACCGGCGCCCGGGTCGGCTTCGAGCTCGAGCTCACGGCCGGTCAGGACGGCGCGCTGGTCCGCCTCGGCGCCCTCGCCGGCGCGGAACTCGAACTTCCCGGGGTGACCGGCAGCGTCCGGCGGGCCGGGCTGACCGTCGACCTCGTCCTGCGGCTCGACCGCGGCGGCAACGTGGGCGGCCTGCTGGATCTCGTCGTCCGGCCGGCACCACCGGCCGGAATGGCGCTCGAGCTCGGCCCGGGCGGTCCGTTCACCGGTGGCGGCTATCTCGAGCGGGTGGACACCCCGGCCGGGTTCCGGGGTGCCTTCGCCGTCGACCTCGGAGTGATCGCGGTGACCGCCTACGCCTCGGTCACCACGGACCCGCCGATGTCGGTGCTGGTTCTGCTGACCGGCGAGTTCGCCACGGCGATCCAGCTGAGCTTCGGCTTCACCCTGATCGGGGTGGGCGGCCTGGTCGGTGTCGAACGCGGCGTCGACCAGGCCGCGATGTCCGCCGCGGTCGCCTCGGGCGACGCCGCGCTCGTGTTGTTCCCGCGCGACCCGATCGGCGACGCCGCGCGCGTCCTCCCGGTGCTCGACCGGCTGTTCCCGCCCCGCCGTGGTGAGTTCGTGGCCGGGCCGCTGCTCAAGCTCGGATGGGGCACGCCGACGCTGGTCAGCGCGACGATCGGAGTGTTCGTCAGCAGCGCCGGAAGTGTCACCCTGCTCGGCCGGCTTCTGATCGCGCTGCCCGCCGAGGACCTCGCACTCGTCCGCGTCGAAGTGCTCCTGCACGGCGTGCTCGACAGCTCCGGGGTGGCCATCGACGGGTCGCTGGTCAACTCCCGATTCGCTTTCGTGGGTCTCAGCGGCGACTTCCGGCTACGGCTGCAGGGTGACCTGATGGCGATGTCCGCGGGTGGTTTCCACCCCGCGTACAACCCGCCGGCCGGGATGACCGGCATGCGCCGGTTGACGGCCGACCTGACCGGCACCGACAACCCGATGCTGCGGTTCGAGGGTTACTTCGCCGTCACGCCGAGCACGGTCCAGTTCGGGGCGGCCCTGCACCTGCTGGTCGACATCGGTGTCGCGGCCATCGAGGGGCACGCCCAGTTCGACGCCCTCATCTCCATCGAGCCGTTCGGCTTCCGGTGCGAGTTCTCGGCTTCCCTGCACGTCCGGGTGCTCGGCATGAACCTGCTCGGGATCGCCATCCACCTGGCGTTCTCCGGCCCCAACCGGTGGGAGCTGCACGGCTACGCCAGCGTCTCGATCCTGTGGTGGGACATCGACCTGCCGGTGGATCTCGTCTGGGGCGACCCGCCGCCCGAGCTGCCGGCCGCCACCGACCCGGCCGACGTGCTGCGCACCGAGCTCGCCCGGCCGCAGTCCTGGCAGGGCACCGCCCCGACCGGCCCCCGGACGATGATCCTGATCCGGCCGGGTGCGGCGACCGATTCGACGCTGCTCCACCCGGCGGGCGATCTGGCCGTCGCGCAGAACCTCGTGCCGCTCGACGTCGTCATCACCCGGTTCGGCGGTGGCCGGCTGCCGGCGCCGCAGCGGCTGACCGTCAGCGGGGTCACCATCGACGACGCCGAGGCGACGGGCCTGGGCGATCTGCGCCGGTCGTTCGCCGCGACGCAGTTCCTCGACCTCGACGCCGCCGCCCGGCTGGCGAACCCCGGATTCACCTCGTGGTCGGCCGGCCGCTCGGTGACGGTCGCGAGCGTCGCCGCCCCGCCGTCCCCGGTCGAATGCAAGCTGTCCTACGAGGACAAGCTGCTGGGCTTCGACGGTCCGCGCAAATACTTCGGGCGGACGAAATTCGCCGTCCTCGCGGACGACGTGATCGCGCACATCGGGGCGGGCGCGGCCGGGCGCGCGCTCGCGAACCGCGGGCCGATCGCACCGGCGGTCGTCCTGCTCCCCGACGTTCCGGCGCTGACATGGGTGTGACATGACCGATCCGCATTACCAGCTGCTTCCCTACGCCCGGACGGCGCTCGCGTCCTCCGCCGGCGACGCGAAAGGGGTCCGGCTTCAGGGCAAGCTTTTGGTGCGAGTCGGCCATTCGGTGCTGACCGGAGGCGTCGCCACCGAGCAACGGGTCGACCCGGTCGACGTCACGGTCAGCCTCTACGGCCCCGGCGACGCCGTTGGCATCGACCGCGGCCAGCTCCTGCGGACCGTGCCGGAGGCGGACGACTGGGACGTCGAACCCAACTACCTGGCGGCCGTCGAACTCGACGCACCCGAGCTGCCCTGGTTGCTGACGCCCCAACTGCCGGCGAACGGGCGGCTCGCCCCGTGGATCGTGCTGGTCGTGGTCCCGGCCGGTCCGGGCGTTATCGGGAGCGCGACCGGCTGCGCCCAGCCGGTGCTCCGGGCCGACCCGCAGGAGTTGCCGGACCTGAGCCAGTCCTGGGCCTGGGCCCACGTCCAGATTCTCAGCGACCGGACCGACTCCGCCGCCCTGCAGGCGATGCTGGCCGATCGGGCGGCGGACGGGTCGACCCTGTCGCGGCTCGTGTGCCCGCGTCGGCTCGAGCCGTACACCCGCTATGTGGCTGCGATCGTGCCGGCCTTCGCCGCCGGGGTCGCGGCCGCCGGCCTCGACATCGTGGCCGGCGTGCCGGATGCTCCCGCGTGGAGTTCGGACAGCCGCTCACCGGTACGGCTGCCCATCTATCACTCGTGGCACTTCGGCACGGGGGCGCCCGGGGACTTCGAGTCGCTCGCCCGGCTGCTGCATCCGGTCCGGGCCGCGGACGTACCCGGTCTCGGGCGGCGGTCGATGGTCGTCGTCCCCGCCGACGTTCCCG
>DASRYP010000087.1:0-7313 GCA_035687165.1 Actinoplanes sp.
AGCAGTAACCGCCCGGGTGGTTGACCTCGAAGGCCACATCGCCCTCGGCGACCACTCCGGCCGCGGATCCGACGATTCCCACACCGGGCCGGGTGACCTCGATGGTCGCGGTCTCGCCGAGGTGGTCCTGATAGCCCTCGACCGTGATGAAGTCCCGATCGGGGAAGACCACCAGGTTGTCGGGGAAGACCGGCAGACCGGCCGCGGCCGCGGCCGCGGTGGGGAGCACGGTGACGCCGATGGCGGCAGCCACCAGCCCGGCCATGGTCATCCGGAGTACGCGCGGAACACGCCCGGGGAAGATCGTCGGAGGTGGTGCCGGCAAGGGGGATCGTCGGGGCATGGCGGTCTCCGTTTCGATACACGAAAGGCTTTCGATACACGAAAGGCTCAAGACCGGCTCAACCTAGGAGGGGCCGCTGAGGTCGTTCTGAAGGAAGGCTGACGCCGGGTGTCCGCAACGGCCGGTCGATCCAGCCCGGGCCACCACCACCGGCCTCAACCTGACCAGAATTGCCCGTTTCGAGGAAGGGGGGCGCGGCCGCACGGCGACTCACCTCGGCCGCGGCGGTGCCGATGGTAAAGGCGTGCCTGACACGCGTGGCGGCCTGCCACTTTTCGCCGATCGGGCGTTCCAGGCGATGACGGCATTGGTGATTGTCAATGTTACCGCGTTCCTGGTGCAGGAGTGGACCGGACCGCTGTGGCCGACGCCGGTGAACTGGCTGCTGGTGATCGCGATCATCGTCCCCACCGTGGTGCTCTGCCGGCGGGTGGAGACCGACCCGGAGTCCGCGCCCGCTGTGCGCCGCTACTGGCGTACGGTCAAGTTCGGCACCTCGCTCTTCGTCGGCGTCGCCGCTTTGCGCACGCTGGGCGAGCTGGGGGCCGGCGGCTGGGTGCTGCCGGTCTCGGTGGTGCTGCACGCCCTCGGCGGCATCGTGCTCACCTGGCCGCTGGTCGGCCTGCCGTTCAGCGCCCGCGACCGGGCCCGCAAGGTGGGTGTCTGGCTGGATCTGGGTACCTTGACGACCGCGGCCGGTCTGCTGATCTGGCACTTCGCCGCGGCCGACCTGTTCGCCGGCGGCCGGGTCACGCCGGGCCGGGTCCTCGCCGCGGCTGTCATCATGGGCGCCGGGCTCAACGGCGTCTACCTCGCCGCCAAGGTGGTGCTGGCCGGCGTCGACTCGTTCGCACGGCACGGGCTCTACTGGATCGGCGGCTCGGCGCTGATCGGCGGGCTCGGCTCGGCGATCAGCTTCTTCCACCCGCACCAGCCGACCGGCAACCTGCTGGTGCTGGTGCTGCCTTTGGCCGCGTACGCCGTGGCGGTCGGCGCCCGGGTGCAGATGGTCGAGACTGCCGCCGGCGACCGGCCGCGACGTACGCCGCGCGGTTACAGCCTGATGCCGTACGTGGCGATCGCGGCGGTCGACGTGATGGTGGTCCAGCACAACGTCTGGGGCACCGGGGACGGCCTGCTGATCGACGGTGTCGCGGTCGCGCTCACCGCGCTGGTGGTCATCCGCCAGCTGATCGCCTTCCGGCAGAACGACGCCCTGCTCGCCCGGATCGGCGTCCAGGAGAAACGGTTCCGCTACGAGGCCACCCACGACATGCTCACCGGCCTGGCCAACCGGACGCTCTTCAGCGAACGGGTCGCCGCCTCGGTGACCGGCGCCGATCCGGACAAGCTGGTCAGCATCGTGCTGATCGACCTGGACGACTTCAAGATCGTCAACGACACGCTCGGACACGCCACCGGCGACGCGCTGCTGGTGCACGTGGCCGCGCGGATGCAGGCCGCCGTGCGGTCGGCCGACACGGTCGCCCGGCTGGGCGGCGACGAGTTCGCCATCCTCTTCGCGGGCGTCGTGGGCCCGGACGTGGACCAGGCGCTGGTCCGGATCGCAGCCGCCCTGCTCGAGCCGACCCTGATCGACGGCGAGCCGATGACCGCGCGGGCCAGCTTCGGGGTGGCCGACGGACACGGCGGGGACGACGCCGGCGACCTGCTGCGACAGGCCGACATCGCGATGTACGAGGCGAAAGGGCGCGGCGAGGGCGGCTACGAGCGGTACCGGCCGGGCATGGAGACCCGCGGCGCCGAGCACAGCCGGCGGGCCGCCGCACTGCGTACGGCCATCCTCGAGGACCAGTTGGTGGTCTTCTTCCAGCCGATGGTGACGCTGCCGGACGGCCGGATCACGGGCGCCGAGGCGCTGGTCCGCTGGCAGCATCCGACCAACGGTCTGCTCGGTCCGCACGCCTTCATCGAGACCGCCGAGCAGACCGGCCTGGTCGTCCCGCTCGGCACCTGGGTGCTCCGCGTCGCGACCCGGGAGGCGGCGACCTGGCCGGGCGAGCTGACGGTGTCGGTGAACGTGTCGGCCCGGCAACTGCGCGAGGCCGGATTCCCGGGTCTGGTGGCGGCCGCACTGCACGAAAGCGGGCTGCCGGCGCACCGGCTGACCGTGGAGATCACCGAATCGGTCGCGGTCGGCGGCGACGCGACGACCGCGAACCTGCAGGGCTTGCGGGAGCTCGGCGTACGGCTGTCCCTCGACGACTTCGGCACCGGCGCGTCCAACCTCAGCCTGCTCGCCACCTGCCCGGTGCACCAGATCAAGCTGGACCGCTCATTCGTCCCGGACGGTGGCTCGGACGCGATCGCCGACGCGGTGGGGCAGATGGCCCGGGCGTTCGGGCTGGAGGTGGTGGCCGAGGGCGTGGAGACCGAGGAGCAGGTGGTCCGCCTGACCCGGCTGGGCTACGAGCGGGCCCAGGGTTTCTACTTCGCCCGGCCGATGCCCGCCGCCGACCTGCGCAGCCGCCTCGTCGCCGTCGCGGCCGGCTGATTCGCGCGGCCACCGCACGCCGACGCGAGAGCCCTGGATTCTGGAAGGACGTCCGGTGCCGTCGGGCGGTCGGCACCGCCACGGAACCGGCGGACGATCCGTCCGGCCTCAGGCAGGGACTAGTTCCACTTCTGGTTGTCGGTGCCCGCGCAGTCCCAGAGCTGCGCGGGGACCGCGTTGCCACCACGGTTGTCGGTCACGTCCACGCAACGGTAGACCTGGGTGCTGACCAGGTCGTTCGAGCTGTTCAGGTCGAACCCCTGGGCGGACGAGCCGGTGCACGCGCCCAGGCCGAGCCGGGAGCCGTTGCCGGTGCCCTTGACGCGCACACATTTGCCGAGCGTACGCATCGTGCCGTCGGACGGGAAGGTGAAGTTCTGGCTGTCCCGGGAGTCGCACGCCCAGAGCTGGAGCTCGCTGTTCCGGCCGTCCAGGCAGGTGCCGGTCTCGTGGCTCCGGATCCGGATGCCCGGGGTGGGGGGCCTGGTGGTGGGGTTCTTCGTGACAGGGGGCTTGGTGGTGGTGCGGGCGGTCGTCGGGGTGGTGGTCCTCGGCGTGGGGGTGGCGGGCGGAGGGGGCGCGGCGCCCTGGGTCAGGACAGCACCGTTGCCGACCGGTGGTGGTGGCTGCCCGACCGGCTGAGTGAGACCGGCTATCGCGGCGGTGGACGTGACGGGCCGGTCGGGGACCGCGTTCTGCGGGAGGCCGGCGGCCCCGGAAGACGGTGAGATCGCCGCAGGTGATACGGAGGATCCGTAGGCGGCCGTCGAGGGCGACGCATCCGTGAGCATCCGCTCGGCACCCTCGGAGCCGACGAACGGCCAGACGGCGATCCCGGCGGCGACGAGCAGGACCGCTGCCGCGACCGCCCAGTGACGCCGACGGTCACGCCGGGGTGCGGGCGGGAGAAGCGCGGCGGTCGTGGCTTCCGAGACCGCAGTGCTCTCCTGGGGATCAGCGACAGCGGCCGACTCATCGCCGGGCGCGGCCAAGGAAGGCGCAGGGGCTGCAGCGGCCTCCGGGGCTGCAGCGACCTCCGGGGCCTCGGCAGTTGCGGGCGCAGGCGCGGCGGGCGTCGCGGGCGCGGCCGTTGCCGGCTCCGGGGCTTCGCCCTTGGCGGCGGCCTGGAGCAGCCGCCCGGCTTCGTCGGCGTCGGCGCGCTCGCGCGGATCCTTGCGCAGCAACGCCTCCAGCACCGGCAGCAGCACCCCGGCCTGCTGCGGCGCCGGGAACGCCTCGACCATCAGCGCGGCCAGCGTCGCCATCGGGGACGACTTCTCATACGGCGGGCGCCCCTCGACCGCCGCGTACAGCGTCGCCCCGAGCGACCACAGATCCGCGGCCGGCCCCGGCTCCTCGTCCAGCGCCCGCTCGGGAGCCAGATAGGACGGCGAGCCCAGCACCACCCCCGTACGCGTCATCGCCGAATCGCCGGCCATCTCGGCCAGGCCGAAGTCGGTCAGCACGATCCGCCCGTTCTCGCCGAGCAGCACGTTCGCCGGCTTCACGTCACGGTGCAGGATCTCCGCCGCGTGCGCTGCCCGCAGGGCGCCCAGCACGGCGAGGCCGATCCCCGCGGCCCGCGCGGGCGGCAGCGGCCCGTCGGCGTTGACCAGGTCGAAGAGGGAACGTGACCGGACCAGCTCCATGACGATCCAGGGCGCGTCGTCCTGGTCACGGACCACGTCGAAGATCTGGACGACGTTGGGGTGCTGGATCCGGGCGATGGCGCGGGCTTCGCGGATCGCGCGCTCCCGCAGGTCGCCCAGCTCGGACTCGGTCAGCCCGTTCGGTGCGATCTCCTTGACCGCGACGTCGCGGCCGAGCAGTTCGTCGACCGCCCGCCAGACGACCCCCATGCCGCCCTCGCCGATCGGCTCGAGCAGGCGGTAGCGCCCGGCCAGCAGCTCCGCTGGTAGGTCAGCCACGGTCGTCGCCGGTCTGGGCCGTCATCAGAAACATCGGTTAAACCTTGGTTCAGTAGAGGTTGATCTCGACGGGACCCATGCGCTCCTCGGCGAGTTGCCGGGCCGCTGCCGCTGCCGCCTGGATGGCTTCGGCGATAGCGACGCCCAGCCGATGGGCGTCACGGTGCTCGAAGACCGCGGGGTCCACGTCGACACCCTGGACCTGTCCCAGCGCGGTCGCGCGTACGGTGACCGCGCCGTCGGCCGAGCGCCCGGTCACCTTGGTCTTGCGCAGCGACAGTTCGGCGTCGCGCATCCGCTGTTCGAACGCCTGCGCGTTGGACAGGAACTCCTGCATATCGGGCTGCATCGTTCTTCTCTCTCTCAGCCGACCGCCGTCAGGCCACCGGTCTCTCTCCGCCGACCGCCGTCAAGCCACCGGTCTCTCTCAGCCGACCGCCGTCAGGCCACCGACCAGGGCGGCCGGAGCCCGCAGATCGGCCAGCGCCAGCGTGCGGGACGCCGCCAGGCGGCTCAGGGACGTCGCGAGCGCGTGGGCGGCGTACACCGTGGGTTGGCCCAACTCGGCGGCGAGGGCGGTCACAGCGCCGCGCACGTCGTCCGGTACCTCGTGGCCGCGGCGCTCGAGGTGCCGGACGACGATCTCACCGAGCTCGGACTCGGCGTACGCGGGCATCTCCCACCGTCCACCGAAGACCTCGTTCAGGCCAGGCACCACGCGGGCCAGCCGGGCCAGTTCGGCAGTCTCGCCGGTGAGCACCACCACCGTGTCACCGCCGCCGCGCATCCGGCCGACCAGCGCCTCGACGACCTCGGCGGTGCCTTCCCCCGGCGCCGCGTCGACCAGCAGGACACCGCCCTCGGCATCAGCCAGGGCCGTGTCCACCAGGCTCTGGACCTGGCCGGGCCACTGCGGTGCGAGCTCGGCCGCGGTCGAGACCCGGACAACCTGGCCGACCGGCACGAGGTCGAGCTCGGTCAGAGCGGCCGCGTAGATGCGCGCGATCTCACGGCGACCGCTGCCCGCGCGGCCGGCGAGGACGACGTTCGCGTTCCTTCCGTACGCCCGGCGGCGGTTTCGCAGGTCGCAGAGCTGAAGCAGGTTGTCGCCGAGCGCCTCGCGCACCGGGTCGGCACCGACCAGCTGGTGCAGCCGCTTCCAGGCGCGCGTCACCCGGATCGCGCCGGCCGGATCGGTCGTCCGATCGGGTCCGCCGCTCTGTTCCACCGGCAGGTCGTCCAGCAGGGCCAGCTCGGGGGCCACGTCGGCGCCGGTCAGGCGGTTGAGCTCGATGTCCTTGCTGGGCGGCGAGGTGGCGAGCCGGGAGGCCTGGTTGTTGATCATGGCCTCGAAGAGCTTGCGGGCCACACGTCCGTTGCCGAAGGTGGCGTTCTTCGGGACCCGGTCGAAATAGGTGGTGAGCGCGTCGACCGCGTCGTCGGTCAGCTCGTAGTAGTGCTTCGTGCACAGGTTCGACGTGATGGTGACCAGCTCGGTGACCGAGTAGTTGGGGAACTCGATGGTGCGGGTGAACCGGGAGGCCAGACCGGGGTTGGACTCGAGGAACTTCTCCATCAGCTCGGAATAGCCGGCCACGATGACGACCAGCTCGTCGCGCTGGTCCTCCATCATCTTCATCAGCGCGTCGATGGCCTCCTGGCCGAAGTCCGGCCCGGAGCCGCCGGTGCTGGCCGAGAGGGTGTACGCCTCGTCGATGAAGAGCACGCCGCCGAGCGCCTTGGTGACCAGCTCGGTTGTCTTGATCGCGGTCGAGCCGATGTACTGCCCCACCAGGTCGGCCCGCGCCGCCTCGACCATATGCCCCTTGGCGAGGATGCCGAGTTCGGCCAGCACCGCGCCGTAGAGCCGGGCCACCGTCGTCTTACCCGTGCCAGGCGGGCCCGCGAAGACCAGGTGCCGGCTCATCGGCGGCATCGGCAGGCCCTTCTGCAACCGCACCTGCGACATCCGGATCAGGTTGATCAGCGCGGTCACCTCGTGCTTCACGCCGCGCAGACCGATCAGCTCGTTGAGCTCGCTCAGCGGCCCGCTCAGCTCGGCGGGCACTGCCTCCTCGCGGTCTGTCGTCGCCGCGGCCGGCGTCGGGGTCGCGGCGGTCGCGGATGACCGGCGGCCGGTGGTCACCGCGTCGAGGGTGAGCTTCGAGCCCGTACCCTCCCGAATGTCCTGGCCACCGCTGTCCTGCACCACGCAGCGCGTCACGGTGACCGGCTGCGTGTCGGTGGCGCTGATGCCGGCCGCCCGGCTGCCGAGGATCTCGCAGTCGGTAAGGTTGCCCCGGGCGCCACCCGTGAGGCTGACGCCGTCGCCGCCAGCGTCGCGGACACGCACCTGGGTAGCGGTCAGCTGCCCGCCGCCGGTGACCGCGAGCCCGTCGCCCGACGCACCCGTGATCTCCGTGTCTCGCAGCTGAAGCTGGGCCGCGTCGACGGTGATGCCCGCCCCCCGAACCACTGTGGAACTGAGGACCAACGACGCTCCCTCGGCGACCACGACGAGCGCTTC
>DASRYP010000088.1:0-4060 GCA_035687165.1 Actinoplanes sp.
AGCTCCTCGTCGTCGGCCGCGTCGTCGTCGGCCGCGCCCGGCAGCTCGTCGATGTCGATCAGCCGCACGGCGCCGAACCGCTGCTCGAGCCAGGCGTGGAAAGCTGTGCCCCGGCGCGCGTGCGGCAGGGGACGTTGGGGCAACGGCCGGCGCAGCGACCGTGCCAACGCCTGCGGATCGCGGCGCAGCACGACCAGCTGCGAGACCGAGAGGTGGGCCGGCAGCGCCACCTCGGTCGGGCCGTCGTGGCGAGCGCGTTCGTCCCGCTCGGCCAGGAGCAGATCGGCCTCCCGACGCCAGCGCCGGGTGTCGGGATCATCGGCGTCGGAATCGGTCGTCTCGGGGATCCCGACCAGGTCGGCGGCCAGGCCCGCGCGCTCCGCGATCTCCGGGTCGGCGGCGGCCAGATCGGCGAACGCCTCGGCGGCCTCCGGGTCGGGGGCGGCGATCATGCGACGGATCAGGTCGGCGGCGGTCGCCATCGCCGGACGGCGCAGGCCCAGCGGGTCGAACGGCCACTGGGCCGAGGCGACCATCTCAGCCGCCGGGTTGGTCGCGTCCGGTGCCGGCTGGGGTGTCCAGACGTCGACCACGCCGGCCCCCGTGTCGCAGGTCGCCCGGATCTCGTCGAGGAAGACCGACGGGCCGCGCGGGCGCTTCACGCCGTCGCCCCACCAGTAGCCGGAGGCGAGCAGCAGGCGGCGGGGGCGGGTCACGGCGACGTAGGCCAGCCGGCGCTCCTCGCGCTCGTCGTGCTCGCGCCAGGCCGTGCCGAACGTCGAGACCGCGGTGAGCACGCCCTTCTGGTCGACCGCCTCGGACAGGTCGAGCCGCGGCAGCCCGTCGGAGTCGCCGCGCACCGGGAACGGCAGCACGCCGACGCCCATCAGGTAGTGGTCGGAGTTCCTCGACAGACCGGGCCAGACCCCCTTGGCGAGCCCCGCCACCGACACGACGTCCCATTCCAGGCCCTTGGCCGCGTGCGCGGTGAGGATCTGGACCGCGCCCTCGACCACGTCGACCTGGCCCGGTTCGAGGCCGCGCTCCTCCTCCTCGGCCGCGGCGAGGAAGGCGAGGAAACCGGCGAGTGTCCCCCCGTCGGTCTCGGCGCCGTAGCGCGCGGCGGTGTCGGCCAGCGCGTCCAGGTGCCCGCGGGCGAGCCCGGCGTCCCCGGCCGCCCACCCGCGCACCGCCACCTCGACGTCGAGGCCGATGGTGCGTTCGATGTCGGCCACCAGATCGGGCAACGGCTGGTCGAGGCGCTGACGCAAAGCGCTCAATTCCCGGCTGTACGCGTGCAGACGCCCGTACCCCTCAGCGGAGTATTGCTGCGGCGTGCCCAGGTCGGCCATCGCCTCGACCAGGGTGGCCTCGTCGAGGCGGTCGGCGACCACGTCGTCGGGCTCGACGCCGGCGACCACCGCGGCCCGCGCGGCGGCCAGTCCCCGGGAGCGGCGGTGCAGGGCCACCAGATCACGCGGGCCGATTCGCCACCGGGCACCGGTGAGCAGACGCAACAGCGACGCCCCGTCGGTCGGGTCGGCCAGCACCCGCAACGTGCAGACGACGTCGCGTACCTCGGGCGTGTCGAGCAGGCCGCCCAGACCGACCACCTCGACCGGCAGGCCACGCGAGCGCAACGCCTCCTCGATCGCCGGGATCTGGCTGCGGACGCGCACCAGCACGGCACTGGTCGGACGCTTCGCCAAGGGGATCTCCCCCGGCGCTGCCACGGGCAGGTCGGCGGTGATCCGCCAGGCCATGAGCATCGAGTCGGCGATCCACGCGGCCTCGTCGGCGAAGGTGGGCAGCAGGGCGCAGGCGACCGTGCGGCCACCGACCGAGCCGGAAACCTGTTCCGCGGCCTTGAGCTCGGTGACCCGGGCGCCGAAGGCCCGCAACGGGGCGGAAAGCGTGTTGGCGACGCGCAGGATCTCGGGACGGTTGCGCCAGCTGCGGGTCAGGCTGCCCACCCGGGCCGGGTCACCGCCGGGCCGGATGAACTCGTCGGGGAACCGGTCGAGCGTGCCGGCCGAGGCGCCGCGCCAGCCGTAGATCGACTGGCAGGGGTCGCCGACCGCGGTGACCGGGTGCCCGCCGCCGAAGAGCGCGTTGAGCATGACCACCTGGGCGTGGCTGGTGTCCTGGTACTCGTCCAGCAGCACGATCTTGAAGCGGCCCCGCTCGATCTCGCCGACCTCGGGATGGTCGCGGGCGACCAGCGCGGCGCGGGCCATCTGGTCGCCGAAGTCCATCGCCTCCAAGTCGAGTTTGCGCTGGTTGTAGAGGCGCACCAGGGGAAGCAGGGTGAGTCGCAGGCGCTGCCGGGCGAGCACGTCGACGACGTCCTTGTAAACCTTGCCGGGCAGCTCCTGCACTTCGGCGAAGAAGCGGCCGGTCCAGGCTGCCAGGTCGTCCGGGGAGATCAGGTGCTCGGCGAGTTCCCCGGAGAGCGCGAGCACGTCGTCGGTGACCGTGCCGGGCGCGCGATTCACCCCGGTCATCTCGCCGGTGTACGAGCGGACCAACGAGTCGACGATCTGCCAGCGGGCCGCCTCGGTGAGCAGCCGCGCCGACGGCTCGAATCCGGCGCGCAGGCCGTGCTCGGTGACGACCCGGGCGGCGTACGAATGGTAGGTCGAGATCGTGGCGTCGCCGGCGAGGGCATCGTCGCGTCCGAGCCGGCGCACGAGCTGGCCCAGCCGGGTGCGGACGCGGTGCGCGAGCTCACCGGCGGCCTTACGGGTGAAGGTGAGACCGAGGATCTCGTCGGGGTGGGCGTAACTGTTGGCGACCAGCCAGACGACCCGGGACGCCATCGTCTCGGTCTTGCCCGACCCGGCGCCCGCGACGACCAGCAGCGGCTCGACCGGCGCCGAGATGATCTCGGACTGCTCGGCGGTGGGCCGGGGCAGCCGCAGGAGCCGGGCCAGCTCCTCCGGGGTGTAGCGCGGCCCCGAATCGGCACGGCGGCGCGGCGCCGCCGGTTCGTCGGCGAAGAGGCTCGGTTGGGTCACTGGCCCTGCTCTACGACTTGGCGTCCCTTGCCCGAGACCGGGCAACTGGTGCGCACCGGGCACATCCGGCAACGACTGTTGGCCACGGCCGAGAAGGTGGCGGCAGCCATGGTCTCGGCGGTGCGGCGGACCATCGCGTGCGCCCACTGCGGGTCGGTGGCGTCGGCCAGCGGGAGCTGCATCTGCTCGCGCGCGTCCTTGCCCGGGCCGAGCTGTACGAGCGCGGCGCCCCCGCTCTCGTCGCCGTAGTCGGCGAAGGCGCCAGCGTGCACGGCCGTCTGGTAGCCGGCGAGCTGGGCGTGCTCCTCGAGGTCGGCCGCGGCGACCGTGGTGGTCTTGCCGGTCTTGAGGTCGATGACGACCAGGCGCCCCGCGTCGTCGATCTCGAGCCGGTCGACCCGGCCGGTGAGCTGGATCGGCCGCTTCTCGTCCTCGAGCCGGACGGTGAACTCGTGCTCGATGGCGAGCAGCCGCCGCGGATTGGCGGCGAGCCAGCGCAGCAGCTTGTCGACCATGCCCTGGGCGCGCTCCTGCTCGGGCCCGGCGAGCCAGCGGGCGGCCAGCTCGATCGCGTCGAACCGGGCGCTGACATATTCGACCAGCTTCTCGCGGTCGGCGTTGGCGTCCTCGGCGAGCATGGCGGCGGCGTGCACGAGGTTGCCGACGCCCTGGGCGGGCCCGGCCGGTGCGGCGCCGCCGTGGCGTTCGAGCAGCCAGCGCAGGCTGCAGCGGAGTGCACTCTCCATCGAGGACGGGGTGACCTTGACGGGCTCTCCCTCGTCGACCAGCGGCCGGTCGTCGGAGAGCGGGCGCAGCCCCCACCACTCGTCCGGGTGGGCACCGGGCACTCCGGCGGCGGCCAGGCGGGCGAGCTCGGTGGCCGCGGCCCGCCGCCGGCCGGGCGTCTGGTCACTCCCGACCGCGACCGTACGCAGCTCCGCGACGAGCGCCCCCAGGGTGAGAGCCCGGGGTGGCCGGCCCACCGGGAGCTCGCCCGGCTGCTCGACCGGGCCCGCCTCGTCGGGGCCGTCGGGGCCGTCGGG
>DASRYP010000089.1:0-2645 GCA_035687165.1 Actinoplanes sp.
CCACCCTCAGAGCCACCGACCACGCCCGGTTCCACCCCATCGGCGAAAATCGTTACCAGCCCGGCCCCGACGTCAACAACGTCGCCGATGACCTGTGGAACTGGGAGGACCGCCACGATCGGAGCCGATACGCCGATGCTCTGCTGCCGTTCTTCGTCGAAGCCGCGCGGGTTCCCGTGCGGGTACACAGCGCCGACAACCCCAACGGCTACCTACTGACTCCGACACTGCGAACGGCCACCTGGCCCGAGGTCCACCTGTGGCACCACGGCGGCTCGGAGTATGCCGCCTGGTTCCCCACCACCGACCCAACCCCCGCGGCCCCCCACGAACTCGACTTCGCCGTCGAGACGAAGGCCGATACCGACGAGGCCGATGACCCGGACGTCGCCACGACAGCCGATCCCGACGCGCCGGACTCGCCCGGAAATCCCCCACCGGGCGCAGCCACCGACACCGCCGACGTTCAACCGCCGGCTGAGCGGACGGTCACCGAGCCGGAACCGGCGACGACCCGCCTGGACGGAGGCATTTCGACCCTGCCCGCCGACGACCCGTCCGCCGCGGCCGCCGCACTGCTCGGGCATCCCGACCGCTATCACGTCGTCGGGCACGGCCGGACCGATCATCTCGAGGCCGGCGGCCGGCAGCTGTCCGCCGCCGACCTCGCCCGCGAGATCCGCGCGGACGACCGGTGGCAGGGCCGCCCGGTCGTGCTGGCGTCCTGCTGGACCGGCGCCGACCCACGCGACGGCTTCGCCACCGAGCTGGCCCGCGCACTGCCCGGCACGAAGGTCGTCGCGCCGGACGGCGTCGCCTGGACCACCAGTTCCGGGTACCTGCTGGTCACCCCGGACGACCACTCGGGACTGGGCGGCCTTCCCGCGCTCGGCCCCGACGCGGCCGGCACGGGCCGGTTCTGGCAGTTCGAGACCGCGCCGGACGGTGCTGGCGAGGTCACCGCGACGCCAATGCCGCCGGTCATCGCGCCGGGCGAGGCCCTCGGCGCCGTCGACGTCGACGCTCTGGCCTATTTGCTCGAGGAACGCGCCCAGGAGATCACCGAGGAGATCACCCGGGCCGCGGCGCCCGGATCGTCCACCGAGCAGGCCGCCGAGCATGTGCGGGCAGCACGCGACGCGGGCGAGGTGGCCCTGCAGGCGCCCCACGACGACAGCCGCCTGCGGGCCCTCGGCACCGCGTTCCTGCATCTCGACGCGGCCCGGGCGACCGCGGACGGAACAGGGCCAGGCCCGGAGCCCCTGGTCGCACCCTTGTCCCCCATCGCCGAAGAGATCGACGTCCGCGATGCCCTGCCGTCCTACCTGACCGAAAACCGGACGCTCGGCCTGGCCGAGCAGGTACGCACCACCGAGGATGCCGACCTCGCCGGTGAGCTGCGCCGGCGCGCGCCCAGCCTCAACTGGGGCACGCTGGCCGAGGTGCAGGATGACGTAAGCCACAACCTCGCCGCGCTCATCGGGCGGGGCCGGCCGTACCCGGTGACGGTGAACGGCCAACCGGCCGAGCTGACCGTGCAAGCGAAGCTCGATCTCCGCCGGCTGGACGTGGAGGCAACGGGCGAGACCAGTTCGGTCTCGAACGAGGCCCACGGCGGCTTCGGCGGCAAGCTCCGCGTGACCCAGGATCGCCAGCTCGAACCGCGAGCGTCGCTCTGGGCCGTCCCACCGGCGGTGTTCATCGCTGGGGCCTCCCTGCCCGCCGCGCCGCACACCACCCGGGGCAGCGAGCTCAAAACCCACTACCACACCAGCACTGAACTCGAGCTCGGCGAACAGACCCGGGTGGCGGTCCCGGTCCGGATCACGGCCACTCTGCGCGACGCCGACGGCCGCCCGATGATCGGCTTCCCCATCAAGGTCGACGGCCGGACGGTCCTGAACGTACCGACCACGCTGCAGGAACCCGCTCCGCTACCCGCGCACGCGCCGGCCGTGACCAAGAAGCCGCCGGCGCGATTCGCCGTCGAGGCCGGGTACAGCACGCCGGATCCGACGGCGGGCAGCTATTTCGAGCAGGTCGAGGCCATGCTCGGCGAATTGGGCCTGGACGACCTGACCCGCATCGGCGCCCCGGGACGCACCGTGCTGCAGGAGATGTTCAGCGACACCGCGATCGCCGAGCACCTCAACCAGTCGATCACCCACGACCCCGACAACAAGTACAAGGGCTGGGTCAACTCCGACGCACTGGTCCGCTCGCACAAGGGATGGCGGCGCCTCTTCCCGGGACGCAACCGTGCCGTGCAATATCGCATGGTCGCCCGCCAGGTCCAGTACATCGAGACCGTGCACGACGCCGAACACACCGACAAGTCCCGGCGCGACGTCACCACCTACGGGTCCACCAGCGCTGACCGCTCGGCCAACGCCCTCCTCATGGCCGGGGGCGG
Organism: Actinoplanes sp.; assembly: GCA_035687165.1. GTDB lineage: Bacteria > Actinomycetota > Actinomycetes > Mycobacteriales > Micromonosporaceae > Actinoplanes. Next base: position 2,414 of record DASRYP010000089.1, read on the forward strand.
CATGGACGCCGCACCGGTGTCGTTCCTCGTCGGCGGCCGGGCCGGTGCCGGCGTGAGCAAGTCGCACACCCAGTACGTCAGCAAGAAAGCCAGCAACACGCGCCGGGTCACGGGCGAGGGGCCTGTGGTCCGCTACCGCACTGTCTACGACCTGGAAGTCCGCGTCGTGGGCCACGAGTCGCGCTTCCTCCAGGGCAAGTACGAGTCGCTGCAGTTAGCGACGCACGACCGG
>DASRYP010000090.1:0-8321 GCA_035687165.1 Actinoplanes sp.
AACGCCTACGGCTCCCGCACCGACGCCGCCGCCCGCCTCGCCGCCACCGTCTGGACCGTCACCGCGACCGCCGAACAAGCCGGCCTCAACGTCTTGACCTACCTCACCGCCTACCTCGACGCCTGCGGCCGCAACGACGGCAAACCCTTGACCGGCCCGGACCTTCAACGATTCCTGCCCTGGAACGCCTCGCCAGCCGACCTGCACATCTGGGCCCAACCACCCCCGCCCAGCTGACCCACACCGTCACCACCACGGCGCCGCCACAACCGGCCACGCCGACCGTCGGCATGCCCACGATCCGCGTCACCCACAGTCACCCACCAGACTTGGGACTACTTACGACTGTGCCGGACGGATAGTCATGGCCGGGGTCGTGCGGCAACGACGAGGCCGGACATGGTGTCGTCGTCGAACAGTGCCGCCGGGCTGACTCGCACCTCGAGCTCCCGCTCGATCCGTGCGCAGATCCGCATGGCATGCAGCGACGTACCACCGAAGTCGTAGAAGTTGTCGCCGATGTGGACCTCGGCTCTGCCCAGGACATCGGCGACGATACGAAGGACCCGGTGGGCCTGGTCGTCCTGGCGCTGTTCCATCAGGCAATGTCTCCCTGCCTCGGCTAACCGGAATCTTTCGAAACGGGAAATTCAATCAGATAAATCGGTACAGATCCTGGATTGCGGCCGGCCCTCGCAAAACTCCGAATCCGACGACACCCTCCACGAATGCCAGCATTCGACTTGACCAGCACAGATGAAATTCACGGCACCCGGACCGGGGGTTTGGGACGCCGGAGCGAGCCCCGTTCGCATCCATCAGTCCATCGAACATCTCAGGTCATTGCTGAGCTTCTAACCGGTAAGTGCGGTTACCGACCTATGAGGTTCCATCGACACTCATCCTCGACGGTGGGTGCCTGCGGTTCGCGAACGAAACCGCACCGTCGTATCAGCTCGGAAGACCTTTCCTGCTGGATTATCAGATGAGCCGGTCAACTGGCTCGTTCATTCATTAGGCCGCATTTAACCGCGGCGGCGACAAGGGCCACCCGGCCGCGAACACCGAGGACGTCGGCGACGTCTCGAAGGCGTCGCCGAACTGTGCTTTCGCTCAATAAGCAGCGCCTGGCGATCGCTGCATCGGTGTGTCCCAGAGCAACCGCCGCAAGGATCTTGCGGTGTTCTTCCGTCAAATCGTTGAGTTCATTAGCCATTCCCCGCTGATCCCCGTTCGCGCCGATGACCGATGCGCTCTAGTTTATACCGCCCTGGTAGGCGATCGGCTACCTGAGGCAAAAAACACATTGACAAAAGCCGTTATCTTTGAGTAACGTACAATGTTTCATTATCTGCTCCGGACGGTGACGGTCGGGGGGTAATCGGTGTGCAGAAACGCGGGAAGCTGGGCGCGGTCGAGCGCGAGGAGGCCGAGCGGGTCTTCTTTAGCGTTCAGGCGAGCAGGCTGTCCAGGGTGTTGGTCGGGCGGTGTGCATGCGCGCTGCCGAGCGGGTCAGGGTGGGCCGTATAGCGCAGTCCGGCATCGTCCACAACCGATAGATCAAGTTTGACCGGATCCGGTCGGATCGTCATCAAGGCCTGGAACGTCGCCTCGATTGAGCTTATGTTTGTTCTTGCCGGCAGGTTCCAACCTATCCGCTCTACTCAAAAGGAGGCCGAGATGATCGAGGAAATCGTCGTCGAGGAGCAGGAAAACGAATTCGCGCTCTTCGGACCGGCAAACAACAACATCGCCCCCGTGATCGAGTACGGCTGGGACGAGGACTGATCTAAGGCTGAAAGGGCCCGGCTATGCCGGGCCCTTTCCCCGTTCGGCGAAAGGGGTGCTAAATGCGAGACGACAGCCGTACTAATAAATGGGCAATTGGTGAGCTGGCGGTGCACGCGCTCACCCCGGAGCAATCGCTGATCATGACACCGCGAGGGAAGCGCTATGTGGTCCAGGTCGGCGCCGATGATCTGCGGTCCTGGCACGCCCGCCATTCCGTCCCGCACGCCCCGGGCGAGTTGACCGACGGTATGCCCGAAGGGTTCGCCTCGGTGGTCGAGGCGTTGCGCAAGGACGGCGTTCTCCAGCCGGTGGGCGGGGTGCCCGAGGCGGTGTGGCTCAGGGCTCCGCATCCGAGCCTCAGCGTCGACCGCCTGCGGCGTACCACCGTTGTCGTGGTGGGCGACGAGCCACTGCGGTCCGGCATCGCCGGTGTGCTGCGTGCGGGCGAGTACGCGGGCGTCGAGGTCGCCGACCTAGCGGAGTTGGCCGCTCTGGCCGGCCGCACTGATCTCCTGGTCGTGGCCGGGGCCGTGCAGCCGGCAGGGAAGAAACTCCGGGAGGTCGAGGAGTTCTGCCAGGCACAGCGTTTGCCGTGGATTCCGGTGCGCTGGCAGGAGGGGCGCATCTTCGCAGGCCCGGGCATGATTCCCGGGGTCACCGCCACCTTCGAGGACTTGGTCAAGCGGCGCCTGACCGCCGCCCGGGATGAGCGGATCCACCACAGCGTCTGGGACGAGCCTGGGCTACCGCCGGTGATGACCGCTGCCGAGGCGGGCTGGGCGTACAACGTGCTCGGCACGCAGATCGAGCGGTGGCTTGCGGGCGCCTACCGGGCCGACATCGCCGGTTCCGAGATCGAGCTCGACGTAATCGAGAACCTGGTCAATCACCATTTCATTCTTCCGGTGCCGGGGACACCCGGCCGGGTACCGCCCAGCCCCGCGGACATCTGGAAGCTCACCGATGCGCAGACCGGTGTCGTCACCACCATCCGCCGTGTCTCCGGCCGTTTCGGGTTGCCCCCCACCCTGCACGTGGTAGGGGTCGATGTGGCCGACATGCGCCGGGTTGCCGCCTGGCCGAACGACCGGCAGGCGTTCGGTACGTCCTGGGAGTCGTCAGATGCCGCGCAAACCTCGGCAACGGGGGAAGCGGTCGAGCGCTACTGCGGCAACTACATCGAGCCCGGTCGCAATACCGTCACCGGCAGCTTCAACGAGCTGCGCAGACAGGGGCTGCGGGCGCTCGATCCGGCGGAGATTGCGCTCTACTCGGAGACGCAGTACCGGACTCGTGGCTTTCCGTTCGTGCCGTTCACCCGCGATTCCGAGGTCACCTGGGTGGAGGGCCGGTCGCTCACCCGGCAGGAAATCGTCTGGGTGCCGGCCTTCATGGTCTACGTGATGTGGCACGAGCGTCAGGGCCTTCAGGAGGCGCGGCATTCGTATCCCGTACTGGCCGGGATAGCCGCCGGACCGAGCCGTGAGTATGCGGAGATGTCGGCCCTGGAGGAAGTGATCGAGCGGGACGCCACCATGATCTGGTGGTCGACGAAGCAGCGTCTGCCGAAGCTTTCCCTTCCCCCGCGGGCCGCTGCGCTGATCAGTTCCGTCGCGCACCGGTACGAGGTCAGCTTGATCCACTTGGAGAACGACTTCGCGGTGCCGGTGATGGCGGCCGCGCTACGCGACCGGGACAAGGGGCATCTGGGCATCGGGTTCGCCGCCCGCGAGAACTGCGTAGTGGCGGCCGAGAAAGCGCTGGCCGAGGCCTTCACGCTACAGATGAGCTGTCAGTCGCTGGACGACCGCAGTTCGCGTGACCACTGGCAGTCGACCGGGTTGCAGAGCATGCGCAACATCAAACCCTGGCGCGCCGACCGCTATTACCTCGACGACTATCGCGCGGACTTCCACGACGTCGTCGACCTGATCTGCCAGCAGCAGATCTATTTGGATCCTCGGGCCGGCGACGCGGTTCGGGACCGCGTCTTCGACCTACCCGAGCGTGACTGGGACGGCCTGCCCCTCATGCCAGCCCGTTCTCTCGAGTTGCTCCGCGCGGCGGTGGAACGAGAGAATCGCGAGGTTATAAGCGTCGATGTCACCACAAGTGACGTTGCTTCGGTTGGGTTCAGTGTGGTGCGCGTCCTGGTACCCGGGCTGGTCAGCAACTTCCCGGCGGCCTTTCCGCTGTGGGGACTGGATCGCGTACGTCGTGCCCCAGTGCGGCTCGGCTGGCAGCCGGTACCACTGGACGAGTCGGAGCTGTCGACATTTCCCCTTCCCCACGTGTAAGGCGGTGCAGAACGTTGGCCGAGGACAACAAGACCTCGAACTGGACGCGCAGGCTCGGCCTGCCGGATCTGCGCGGCCGGGGTGCGCTGCTAGGCACGGTCGCCATCGACAGCCTGGGTACTGGCGTCTTCTTCCCGTTCGCCATCGTCTACTTCACGCAGACACTGCACCTCGACCTCACCAAGGTCGGCGCCATCGTCACCGCGGCCATGGCGCTGGCCATCGTGATCGCACCGTTCTTCGGCTCGATCATCGACCGGGCAGGGCCGAAACCCACACTCGTGGTGACGTTCGCCGTACGGGCCGGCGCTTTCGCGCTTTATCCGCTGGTGAACTCTCCCGCCCTCGCGATCGCGGCGATCTTTCTGACGACCGTCGCGGAAAAGGTATTCTGGGCCGCGAACCGCACGTTCGTACCGTTGGTGGCTCCGGGTGAGGTTGCCCGCTGGTACGGCCTAGAGCGGGCGATCCGGAACGCCGGCTACGGCATCGGCGGTCTGGCCGCATCGGCGCTGATCCTGCTCGGCAGCGGAGGCCTGCAGGCCATCGTCCTGATCAACGCGGTGTCGTTCGCTGTGGCGGCGATCGCGCTCGCGACCTGGCGAGGAAACCCACGGACATCGGAGCCTCATGGCGAGCCGACACGGAAGCCCACACCAGGCGGCAGCCTGGCCGGTGTCCTGCGGGACGGGCCGTTCGTGGCACTGACGCTGGCCAACACGTTACTCGTGCTGGCCGGGTTGTCGATCTCCGTGCTGCTGCCGCTATACGCCGTCTTCGAGCTCGGCCTGAGCTGGTTGCCCGGCGTGATCATCGCGATCAATGCCGTGGTCTTCGTGTTGCTCCAGTCCTACGTGGTGACGCGGGTGGAAGATCGTCGGCATGCACGGGTGCTCCTGGTGGCGTCGCTGATCTGGACCGTCTGCTTCGCCATCTTCTCGTTCGCCCGGGGGGGCACCGCCCAGATCACCGTGGCGATCATCGCTGGTGCGGTCGTGTACACCCTGGCCGAGCTGCTCTGGGCGGCGAGTGCCGACACTCTGGCTGCCGAGCTCTCGCCCGAGCATCTGCGCGGCCGGTACATGTCGGTCTATCAGCTGTCCTGGAGCGTCGGGTCGGCGGTCGCGCCGGGCCTGCTCGCGGCGCTTCTGGATCGCGGGCAGTTCGTCCCGTGGGTCTTCCTCGGCCTGGTCTGCCTGGCCGCGGCCATCATATTCGTCGCCCTCGACCGCAAGCTGTACACCCGGGCAATGCCGGCGACGTTATCGGAACATCAGGAGGCGGTGGATCATGGGAGTGGAACACCCGCGTGAGACCGTTCGGGGCGGCCCGTACACGGTCCACACTCTCGGCAACGGTTTGCGGGTGACGGTGGCGCCGGATGACTCGGCTCCGGTCGTGGCGGTGGCGGTCACCTACGGTTTCGGTCACCGGGACGAGCCGCCGGGCCTCGGCGGCGTTGCACACCTCTTTGAGCATCTAGCCTTCAGCGGGTCGGCCCGTTTTCCCGGCGGTGCCCACTTCGAGGCGATCCAACGGGCCGGTGGCATCGTGACGGCCTACACCGGCCTGGACTACACCCAGTATTACCAGGTTCTGCCAGCCGACTCGCTCGAACTCGTCCTGGATCTGGAAGCGGACCGCATGCGCGGGTTCTTCTTCGACGCGACTCAGATCGCACGGCAGCTGGAGATCATCGATGCCGAGGTCCGGTCGAAGCTGGACGGCAAAGCATACGGCGGCTTCTCCTGGCAGTACTCTCATGAGACAGTGCTCGGGAAATGGGCGAACACGCACCCCGGATTCGTCAGCAACCCCGATCTTGCCGGTCTGTCGGTGGACGAGCTGCAGGGTCTGCGGTCCCGGCACTATCACCCGGGTAACGCCGTCGTCTCGATCGCCGGCGCGGTCGACGTGCCCGGCGCGGTCCGCCTGACCGAGAAGCTGTTCGGCGAGCTCCGACGCGGCGAGCCACGCCGGCGCCCGGATCTTTCCGAGCCGCTGCCGTCCGCGACGTGCCGGACCGAGGTGATCCATCCGCTGATCAAGGCCCCGGCCGTCGCCCGGGTCTTCCGGGCGCCGAACCGCTGGCTGGCGACCGAGGCCTACTACCATGCCTATCTCCTCGGCGCGGTGCTCTGTCTCGGTAGCGGCTCGCCGCTGTACGACAGCCTGGTTGCCGCAGGGCGTGCCGTGCGGGTCCGCTCGCAACTCGGCGTGGGTGGCGACCCCAGCGAAACCGGTGAGCCAAACTCCTTCGCCCTCGAGGTCTTCCTCGCGCCGGGAAGCTCGACTGAATGTAACGAGGCGGAGGGTATCGAAAAGGCCATCACCGACGCGCTCCGCGTGACCGCCCGCGGTCAGGTTGGCTCTGCCGTGGTCGAGGCGAGTGCCAGCCGGGTGCGGGCGGGTTACCTCACCAAGCTAGACGACCTGCTGAACCGGGCACGCTTGCTCGGATTGCGCGGACTGGAGTCCGCGGCCGACGGAACCCTGCAGGACATTGACGACATCGTTGCTGCCACCACGGCCGACGATATACGGGAAAGCGCGCGGTGGCTGCTTAACCAGCCCGAGCGACATCTCTGGATGAGTCCGGCGGAAGGCACCTGATGACCATCATCCCCGGCACTAGCATCGTCATCCAGGAGGGCGAGCACGGCCGGATCCGTTGGTACGCGGCAGAGCACCGGGCGGGCGGACTCGTCGCCTTCCAGTTGCTTGTCCCGCTCGTGAGCCCGTCGGCTGCGGAGGCGTATGCGCTGGTCGTCCAGGATCTGATCAACTCGCCCGGGACGGATGCCTCGACCAGCGCGGTAGGCCTGAGCGTGCGGGTGACCTGCCGGGGCGAGGCGATGCGCGTCCGGGGCAGCTTTCTGTCCGGCTTCGGCGCCGTTGTCGCCGCAGCCCTGCGACAGATTCTCACCCGGCCGATCGACCCAGCCGCCCTGCACTCGGCGCAGCAGCGTGCTGCGCGAAAGAAGAAGATTGCCGATGCCTCACCGGCGCACTCCGCCCAAGCCCGGCTGCTGACGACGCTGGACATCGAGGCGGAGGATATCGGGACGCCGTCGCCACAGCCCGAAGAGCTCGCCTTTTGTGACACCCGGGTCTGTGCCTCGGGCCGTGGCGCCGTTGCGTTCGCTGAGGCGGTCGTGAGTGAGTTCGCCACGTTGGCCGGCACGACGGAGCTTCCCGCCGTCGCGGCCTCCGTGTCGATTTTGCCCAGGAAGACGGTCTTCCTTCACGGTTCCCGCCGGGATTCCTTCGTCCTGGTGGGCGGCCCTGCTCCAGCACGCGATGATCCGGACTTTCCCGCCGCTGAGGTGGCGATGTCGCTGCTCGGTGGATCGCCGGCGTCGCTGCTGTTCCGGTCGCTCCGGGAGGCCCGCGGGCTCTCCTACGGACCGTCGGCGCGGGTCGCGGTCCACCGGCGTGGGGCGGTGTATTCGATCTCCCTACACACGCCGCCGCAGCACGCCGAGGCCGTCTGCGCGGAGATCCACCGGAGCCTCGACGAACTGGCCGAGCGTCCGGTCCCGGCGGCACACATCACCGACGCGGCCCGGTACGTCCGCGGCACCTACCTCCTGTCGCTGGCCACCGTCGCAGGGCAGTCCGCAGCCATCGCGGCGATGGTGCCGCGCCCGGGACTGACCGCGCTGTCGGAGTATCCCGAGCGTCTCGGCGCCGTCGGTGGCGACGAGCTGCGCCGGGTGGCAGCCCGGATGTTCGGTGACGGCCGGCGGCTCTCCTTCGTCACGAGAACGGACGGCTAGCGTGTTGAATCCACTCTCTCCCGTTGTTGCGGTGGTCTACTGCAGCGTCTCGGGGCACGTGGTCCGGATGGCGGAGGCTGTCGCCGACGGCGTCCGGACCAGCGCGGCCGGGACCCCGATCTTGGTGGATGTTGGGCACGGTGCGGTGAGTTGGGACGATCTCGCCGTCGCCGATGCGGTGGTGTTCGGTGCTCCGAACCATCTCGGCGCTCCCCCCTGGCCGTTCGAGCGTTTCCTCCAGGAGAGCGCGCGCCTGTGGGCTGCCCACTCCTGGCGAAACCTACCCTGCGCTGGCTTCACCTGCTCGCTTGCCCCGGCTGGTGACAAGCTACGCGTGCTGGAACGCTTCCTCACGGTCGCGTTGCAGCACGGCATGCTCTGGGTGGGTCTCGATGTGCGGGCGAACCAGCCCGCGATGCCGGAGGGACCGCCGCTGAACCGGCTTGGCTACAGG
>DASRYP010000091.1:0-5666 GCA_035687165.1 Actinoplanes sp.
CCCGACGGCAGCTCCCGCCTTCGCCTGACCCTGAACGCCGGAATCCGCGACGCCGATTTCGCCCGCGCCCTGGACGTAATCGTGGAGTGTTCACCGTGACCCGCGCCAACCGCCCCAGCCCGCTCGACGTGACGTCGACCGACCTCCGCGACCCGGAGACCACCAACGCTCCGCCCGCTGAGCCCGAGCCGCTCGCTCCGGAAGAGGCGCCGCCGGGCGTCGCACCGACACCCGGGCCCCCGATGCCGACACCCGACGATCCCGCGCCCGGGCACCGCGTGCCGGAGCCTCCGCCTGGCGGTCCCGCGCCGATCTCCCCCGCGCCGGGCCTGCCCGGGATCGGGCTCGGCGTCGATGAGCTGCCGAGCGAGGAGTCGATCGGGGACGAGATCGCCGCCGAACTGGCGGCCCAGGCGCAGGCCGCGCCGCGGCGCCCCGACGCCCGTGACTGGCGAGGCATCGTGCTCGTCACGGGCACCGACACCGACGTCGGCAAGACCATAGTCACCGCGGCCGTCGCCGCGGCGGCGCAGGCTTCGGGGCTGCGCGTGGCGGTGATCAAGCCGGGCCAGACCGGCACGGTCACCCGCGCGCCCACCGACATCGAGGTGATCAATCGCCTCGCGGCACCGGACACGACGCGCACGCTGGCCGAGTTTCCCGAGCCGATGGCCCCGCTCGCCGCGGCTACGGTGGCTTCGCTGCCGCCGCTCGAGCTCCACGAGGTGGTCGACGCCGTCCGGGCCGAGGCCGACAAGCACGACCTCGTGCTGGTCGAGGGCGCCGGCGGGTTGCTCGTGCCGATGGGCGTGCGGCCCTCCGGCGAGTCGTGGACCGTGGCCGACCTTGCCACCACGCTGGGCATCAGCACGATCGTCGTCGCCCGGGCCGGTCTCGGCACGCTCAACCACACCGCGCTCACCCTCGAAGCGCTCGCCCGCCGGGGCGTACCCGCCGGGGTCGTGATCGGCGCCTGGCCCGCCGACCCCGAGCTCGTGCACTGGGCCAACCTCAGCGAACTCGTGCCCCACCTGATCGGCGCTCTCCCCGACGGCGCCGGCGCGATGGACCCGGGCGTCTTCCGCCGCTCGGCTCCGGGCTGGCTCACACCCGCCCTCTATGGCGTCCTCGACAACTGGCGGGTGTGGGCCGAGGAATACGGCGACGGCCACCACTGACAGGCCCGGGCGGAGGGAAATCGAGCTCCAACCTCAGACAGGTTGTGCGACTTTCGCGCCTGAGGCTCACTAAAGAGTGTGATTCCCTCATCCAGAGCATTGCCGGACAACGGTGCTCTTTCTAGGCTCGCAGGCACCATTGCCACTGTGAGGGGGATCACCGGCCATGACCAACAGCAATCCGGTCTCGTCGAACGCCTACGAATATCTCGACAATGTCGGTCCGGACGAACGCGCGCGGCTCGAAGCCGTCCGGCGTTACCGGCTAGTCGATCAACCGGTCGAGGATGCGTACGACCGGATCGCGTTCGTCGCGGGCGCGATCTTCGACACTCCGATCGCGACGGTCTCGCTGGTCGAGCAGGACCGGGTCTGGCTGGCCGCGTGCCAGGGCCTCTCCGGCATCCGCGAGGTGGGCAAGGAGCCCGGGCTCTGCGCGTCGGTGATCGCCCAGGACCACGTCTACGTGATCAACAACGCGGCGGTCGACCCGCGTACGCTCGAACACCCCCTCGTCCGTGGTGAGCTGGGCCTGCGCTTCTATGCCGCCGCGCCGATCCGCACCCACGACGGTTATCGCCTCGGCACCGTCAACGTGATCGACAACCGGCCTCGCGAGGTGACCCAGCGCCAGCTCACGGCTCTGGAGCACTTGGCCTCGATGGTCTCCGACGAGTTGGAGCTGCGCCTGATGGTGATCCGCAGCGCGGCCGCCGAGCAGCGGATGCGGGAAACCGTCAGCTGATTACGCTTCCGGCGATCCGGGTAGTCCGCAGCGCATGCGTACCCCCGCATCAGCGCCGTTGTCGCACATCAGCCGTTGTCGCACATCAGCCGTTGTCGCACATCAGAAGAAGACGTCGGGCGGCGGCCGGGACGAGTCGCGCCGCCGCCTGACGGATGCCGGGATCCACGACCGCCGTCATCGTCGCAGGCGCGCGGCCGTCACGCGATCTGCTGCCACCAGCCGTCCACCGCGGGCGGGTTGTCGACGTCGACCCGCTCACCCGGGCGCGGGACGGCCAGACGTACGTCCCGGGCCTTGGCCTCTCGCCACGCGCGGTCGGCCGGCTCGGGCCAGTCGTGCAGCGCCAGGTTGAAGGTCGCCCAGTGCACCGGGATCATCAGGCCGCCGCGGACGTCGACGTGACTGGCCACGCCGTCCTCGGGGACCATGTGGATGTCGGGCCAGGCATCCCCGTACGCGCCGATCTGCACCAGAGTGACGTCGAACGGACCGTGCTCCCGGCCGATCGCCTCGAAGCCGGAGAAGTAACCGGTGTCGCCGGAGTAGAAGACCTTGCGGGTCGGTCCGTTGATCACCCAGCTCGTCCAGAGCGTGCCGTCGCGGCTGAACCCGCGCCCGCTGAAGTGCCGGGCCGCGGTCGAGATGAACTCAAGATCGCCCACTCGCTGCTTGTCGTTCCAGTCCATCTCGATGATGCGGGTCGCCGGCACGCCCCAGCGCTCCAGGTGGGCACCGACGCCGAGCGGCACGAGGAAGGGCGCGGCCTGCAGGTCGACCAGGTGCTGGATGGTCTCCATGTCGAGGTGGTCGTAGTGATCGTGCGAGATGATCACGGCGTCCAGCGGGGGCAGGTCGCGCAGCGCCACCGGCGGCTCGTGCAGGCGGCGGGGACCGGTGACGCTCGACGGCGAGCAGCGCTCGCTCCAGACCGGGTCGAGCAGCACCCGCCGGCCCTCGATCTCGACCAGCGCCGACGAGTGGCCGTACCACGTGACGTGCAGCCCGTCGGCCGAGGCGCCGACGTCGGGGGTGATCACCGGGATCGGCAGTCGCGGGTGGCGGCGGTCTCGATCGTGCAGGGTGGCAGCCAGGAGTCGCGGCATCGACGAGGCCGCGAGCATCGCGGCCGGCACGGAGTTGTGGAACTTGCCGTCCCCGTACTGGGGTGAGGCCTCCATGCGGGCCAGCCGCTCCCCCTTGGCTTTCGCACCCATCTGGCGCGGGATGTCCCGCGCGACCCAGACGGCCGCCGCTCCCAAGGCCAGCGCAATCAAAGATCCCGTACGTCCTAGCTTCGCCATCGGACCAGTCTGACGGCCCGCACCGGAGTCCCGCCACCAGTTGCCGAGTGTGACACACTCCATCGCCGTGACAGTCGATGCTCTTCAAACTCAGCAGCAGCTCATCGTGCGTCAGCGCGTCCGGCTGATGGTCAACCAATACGAGATCCACGCCGTCACCCCCGACGGCGGTGAGGCCGGCCTGCTCGCCTTCGCTCAGCAGAAGCGGATGGCGTTCAAGGAGCAGGTCACGCTCTACACCGACGACAAGAAGACGACGCCGGTGCTGGGCTTCAAGGCCCGCCAGGTGATCGACCTGGGCGCCACCTACGACGTCGTGGACGCCGACGGCGCCCCGATCGGCCTGTTCCGCAAGAACTTCAAGGAATCGCTGATCCGCTCCACCTGGCACCTGGATCAGCCCGGCTTCGGCGAGATGATCGGCCGCGAGACCAACATTTGGGTGGCCGTGCTACGCCGCTTCGTCGACTCCCTCTCCTGGCTGCCCTACCACTTCGACTTCGTCATCGCCGACCGTCCGGTCTTCTCGGTGGTCAAGAAGTGGGGCCTGCGCGACCGCTACCTGGTGACCATCCACGACCCGCGGGTGGACCGCCGCCTGGTGGCCGCCATGTCTGTCGCGCTGGACGCGCTGCAGGCCCGGTAGCCTTCGGGGGATGGATGATCCCCGGGCTCAGCGCCTCTTCGGCGATCGGCTGGTCGCCCCCGGCGACCTCGCCACCAGCCCGTTCCGCGTCGATCGCGATCGCATCGTCGCCTCACCCTTCTTCGCCCGGCTCGCCGGTGTCACCCAGGTGATCAGTCCTGGGGGCGCCGGTCTGCTGGTGCACAACCGGATGACCCACAGCCTCAAGGTGGCGCAGGTGGCCCGGGCCATCGCCGAGCGTGTCGACCCCGACCTGGCCGACAAGCTGGGCGGTTGCGACCCCGACGTGGTCGAGGCGGCAGCGCTGGCCCACGACCTCGGTCACCCGCCCTTCGGCCACCTGGGCGAACGGGTGCTCGACCGGGTCGCCCGCCAGCGGCTCCGGCTGCCCGACGGGTTCGAGGGCAACGCGCAGTCCTACCGCATCGTCACCAGCACCGAGATCCGCGGCCAGGCCACGCTGGGGCTGAATCTGACCAACGCCGTCCGGGCCGCGATCCTTAAATATCCGTGGACCCGCCGCGACCCGCAGCGCTTCATGGACCCGCCGCCGCGGGGTGCCGCCCCGCCGCCGGACGATCCCGAAGGCGGCTCGGTGAAGTTCGGCGCCTACACGACCGAGGTCGGGGACATGCGGGCCGCCCGGGCGCCGTTCGCCGGCCGGGTGGCCGACTGGCAGCAGACGGTCGAGGCCTCGGTGATGGACACCGCCGACGACATCGCGTACGCCATCCACGACCTCGAGGACGTGCACCGGGTCGGCGTGCTCCAGCAGGGCGCCGTCGCCACCGAGTTGATGGCGTGGCAGCGCTGGGGCCCGGCGACCGACCTGAACCGCGCGGGCGGCGCGATCGAGTCCTTGCGGCGCCAGCTGCACCGCAAGGACGGCTGGATGGCCGACGAGGAGGCCTTCGCGGCCGCGGTCGAGCTGGTCCGCGCCGAGCTGGTCGACGGCCTGCTGGCCCGTCCCTTCGACGGCTCGCTCGAGGCGGAGGCACAGGTGGCGGCGTTCTCGGCCACCTGGACGCGGCGTCTGGTCGACTCGGTGGAGACGATCGCCGACCCGGCCGTGCGCTCCGGTCATGTGCAACTCGCCACCGCCCAGTGGCACGAGGTGCAGATCCTCAAGTTCGTGCAGAACCGGTTCGTGCTGGCCCGGCCCGATCTCGCACTGCACCAGCGCGGGCAGGGTCGGTTGGTCGCGTCCCTGGTCGACGCGCTGATCGCCTGGCTGGTCGACCCCGACGAGGAGGAGCGCATTCCGAGCCGGCTGCGTGATCTGGTCGAGCTGGCCGAGGCGGAGCTGCCCGTGGGCACACCCGAGCGGCTCGCCCGGGCTCAGGGACGGGCTGTGGTCGACTTCGTGGCCGGCCTGACCGACAACCAGGCGGTCGGCCTGATGCAGGCGCTCTCCGGGAAGTCCCGGCAGCTCTGGACCGACGCCTTCGTGCTGTAGACCGACGCCTTCGTGCTGTTGAACGGCCGCGAACCGCCCCGGAACGCCGAAAGCCGCCCCCGACCGGGAGCGGCTTCCGAAATCCTTCAGGCGGTCACGCGCTGCGGCGGCGACGCGTGTACCAGACCGACGCAGCGCCGGCGGCGATAAGCAGGCCACCGATCGTGGCGACGGTGGACAACGGGGAGCCGGTGACCGGCAGCGCGCCGGCCGGGCTGACGCCGCCCGGCGTCGTGGTGGCAGGCAGCACCCCGCCGGGGATCGTGGTAGCCGGCAGCACCCCGCCCGGGCTGGTCGGCGGCACCGTGTCGACGCTGACGGTGGGCGTCGGGCCGTA
>DASRYP010000092.1:0-8467 GCA_035687165.1 Actinoplanes sp.
CGCTGGAGCTCGCCGGTGAAGCAGCGTTTCTTCGACATCCACCGGCTTCGCGAGCTCGACGAAGCCCTCGCCGGCCCGGCGGTACGCCGATGAGCAGCAGGCTGGCCTTTCTGGGTGGTGAACCGGTGGTTGGTCAGGTCCCGCCGGTTGACTGGCCGAACATCACCGAGTCCGACATCGGCACCGTGGTCCAGTTGCTGAAACGCGGCGAGATCTCCTACAACGGCCGGGAGGGACAGGTCCGCGATCTGGAGGACCGGTACCGCGCCGACCTCGGTATCTCTTATGCGCTGGCGACCAACTCGGGCACCTCCGCCCTGCACTCCGCCTTCTTCGGAATCGGCCTGGAACCCGGCGATGAGGTTCTGGTTCCGACGTACACCTTCTTGGCCACCGCGATGCCACTGTTCGTCGTCAACGCGGTGCCGGTGCTCGTCGACGTCGACCCGCTGACCGGCAACCTGAACCCGTCGGCGCTGGCCGCCGCCCGCACCGAGCGCACCAAGGCCATCGTGGTGACCCACCTCAACGGGTATCCGGTGGACATGGCTCAGGTCATGAGATTCGCCGAGGAGCACAGCCTCGTGGTGGTCGAGGACTGCTCCCAGGCGCACGGTGCATATTGCGACGGGCGCCCGGTCGGGACGTTCGGCGTGGCCGCGGCGTTCAGCATGCAGGCCAAGAAGCTGGTCTCCGGCGGTTCGGCCGGAATTCTGGTCACCGACGACTCCCTTGTGTACCAGCGCGCGGTGCTACTCGGTCACAACCTGGACCGCAGTGCCGAGGCTGTCACGTCACCGGAGTATCGGCCGTATATCGGCACCGCGTACGGGCTCAACCTGCGTCTCAATCCGCTGCTGGCGGCGCTCGCCAACGGTTCTTACGATCGCCTGGAACAGACCATCGCGGCGCGGGCCCTCAACTATGACCATCTCGACGCCGTCCTGGCCGACGTGCCGGGCCTGCGTCCACCGGTCGTACAACCGCACATGACTCGGGCGGTGCACTACAGCTATCAGCCGTTGTATCGACCGGAGGAGATCGGCGGCCTGCCGTTGGACGCCTTCGTACGGGCAGTCGCGGCCGAAGGCGTTCCCCTCGTGCGCCCGACGTCGCCGCCCCTGCATCGGGAGCCGGCGTTCCGTACCGCCGATCCGGGGCTGCGTACCTACGGCCACTTCGGTCGCAACCCGAACGGGTACCGGGTACACGGCGACGACTACCCAGGCGCTGAGGCCTATCTGGCGCATGCGTTGCGGCTGCCGGTATACACGGCAGATGCCAGGTCGGTGCTGGACGGCTTCGCGGCCGGGATCCGCAAGGTCGTCGAACACGCCGACGAACTCGCGGAGACCCTTCAGCTCGCTTCCTCGTAGGCCATGTAGCCCAGCTCGATGGCTCGGCGCGTCAACTCGGCCTTGTTGTGCGCGTCGAGCTTCGAGCGGATCCGCTTGACGTACGTGTTGATGGTCTCCTCGGTCAGGCCCATCTGCCGCCCGGCCTGCCGATGAGTCAGTCCCAGAGCGATCCATCGCAGCGCCTCGGCCTCCCGTCGGCTCAGCGCTCCGGAGGCGGCCGCTGCCAGGCTCGTCGGCTGCCGGCCGGCGGCCCGCAGTAGTACGCGGATCAGTTCCGCCGGTTCGGCGTACCAGTCGACTGCCTGGCCGCTGCCGGAGGAGAGCGGAGCCTCGCCGACGACGACCGCCACCGCTATGAAGTCGGGGCCGAGCTCGGCGGCGAGGCCCGAGGTGCAGAGCAACACGTCGGCCCGCCACGCCTTCAGATCGTCCGGGGTGCTCGCGGCGACGGCCCGGACCAGCAGGAACCGGTGATCGGTTTCGAGGACTCGCCCGATGCCGAGCCGTACGAGCGGGTGAGGTAGAACGATTCCGACCCGGACCCGTGCGTCCGGTTCCGTCCCGACTCCGGCCACGGCCCGCAACATGGCGGCCTGGCTTCTGTCAGACATGATGGTTACTCCCTGATGACTGAACATGCATGAACGGGCGGCACCTCGCGATGCGGTGCCGCCCGTGCGACTGTGCTGGCAGGGGAGCCCTGGTGGGCGGCCGTCCGGCCGCCCACCAGGATCGGATTACCCGCAGTTGCTGAAGCCACAGTTGCTGAAGCCACAGTTCGAGAACTTGGTCATGTCGTCACCTCCTCCACGTTGGCGGGCACAGAACCCGGGACGAACCCGGGAGCTTCTCCGGTCACCCCAGTGAGCTACGCATCCGGTCGACCCGCGGCCGTTCACCCGCCGCGATCAATGCCAGCTGGTCCTCCGACCAATCGAGAAAGCCCAGCAGTTCGCCGGGTGTGCAAAGGCGGGGGTCGATGCGGAGATCGGTGCGCAGCTGCTGCGTCCCCTGGAAGACCTTGATCTCGACGGGCGATCCCTGCTGGCTCTTCGGGCGCACCCAGAAATCGCCGTCCGGGCCGGGATCGGGCAGACAGTTGATCCCGGGGTCCTGGGTCAACATGTTGAGCGTGCAGTCGACCGCCGCGAGGCTGCCTCGACCGGCCTCCTCGGCGATCCCGACAAGCGCGTCGATGTCGTAGCAGCCGTGGCGGATGGCGGTCAGGCTGGCCGCGGACGCTCGTCGAGCCAGGGCGGGGAAGTCGACGTCGGCTTCCAGATCCAGGGTCAGCCAAGTCCGCTGGTTCAGAGACGTGACCATGGAGTTCCAGGCCGGGTTCAGGCGATTGGAGGCCATCACGCCGACCAAGGGCTTGGCAGTGCCGCGCAGTTGCCCCGCGATGAGGGCGCCGAGGGCCAGCATGATCGCCTGGGGAGAGACCCCGAGCGCTGTGCCGGCGGCTGCCAGAAGGGAAGACGTCTTGACGGAGAACCGGTGCGCCTCGATCCGGCCGCTGGTGGGTTCCGGCGGTGTCGGCACGCCCGCCAGAGTCGCCCACAGGTACTCCAGCGAGCGGCGCCGCCGGCTCACCCAGGCGTCGCCGTGTTGCTCCCGGGCGAGCTCGCGCGGGGTCAGTGTCGGTACGGCGACGGCATCGGGGCCGTCGAGGACGACCGCGGTGAAGTCACGCGTGAGGCGGTCCAGGGAATGCCGGTCGATGATGACGTGGCTGAATGAGACGGCCACGTAGTGCGGGAGTCCGTGGGGGTCGACCAGCATCCGAGCCCGCCAGGCGTACTCCCGCTCGAAGGCGAACGGACGGGTACCGAGATCGAACATGCGGGCGACCGCGTCGGCGTGGGTGCTCCACGCGTCGTCGTCCGGTTCGGGCGCCGGGCCGTAGCCGGGATCGACGATCTGGGTCAGGCCGACGAATCGGGTCCGCAGGCTCTCGTGGCGTTCGGCGAGCAGCCGCAGGACCGCCGCCACGGTCTCGCGGGACGTGCCCGGGGGAACCGGCCACAGCCGCAGCTGGTTCATGTCGCCGCGCTTGTCATGCGGGACCCGGTCGACATAGAACATGACGTCGCGCTGCCCGAAGGTCATCGGCGCCGTGGCGGCCGGCGCGGTCATCGCGCCGGTTCCTCGGCGCTCAAGCTGTGTATGACCGCCCAGAGCTCGGCCGGGGTCGCGAACGTCGACTCGGAGAGCAGATGGTCGGGGATCGTCACGAGGAACGACTCCTCGAGGTCGAGCAGAAGGCTCACGGTGGACAGCGAGTCGAGGCCGTGGTCGGCGAGGCTCATGTCCGCGGTGATCTCCTGCCCGGTGGGCAGCAGGGGCAGGTAGCCGCGCAGGGTTGTCGCGAAGGATTCGGGCCACGGGTGTTGAGACACAGGAACTCCTTGTGCTTGCCGGAGAGCCCCGGTGGGCGGCCGAACGGCCGCCCACCGGGATCGGACTAACTGCAGTTGCTGAAGCCGCAGTTGCTGAAACCACAGTTCGAGAACTTGGTCATGTCGTCACCTCCTCCACGTTGTCGGGCACAGGACCCGGGGCGAACCCGGGAGCTTCGGGGAGGTGGCCGGCGCCGCTCAGCAGGGTCAGCGTGCCGATCGCGGTCAGCAGGCGGTCGTTGGCGTAGTTGAGGCTCGCGGACCGCAGGTCGCGGAAGTGCCGTTCCAGCGGCACCGGAGCATCCCGCTGATAGCCGGTCATCGCACCACCGAGCTGAACCAGCCGATCCACCGCGGTGAAGGTCAGCTCGGAAACGGCTACCTTGAGCGCGTCCAGCTTGATCTGGAAGCTGTAGTCGTTGAGTCCCAGCCCGGCGCGCCGGCGGCTCAGCACCTCGTCGCGCAGGTGCAGAAGATAGGCACCGCACAGCTCGATGTCGATGCGCGACCGGGCGAGCCGGTGCCGGACCAGGTCGCTCCCGGTGTTGATGCTCGGTGGCCGGGACGGGGAGCGCAGCAGGTCGACCAGCCCGTCCAGCGCCGAGCGGGCCGCGCCGAGCCAGCAGGCCGACCAAGCCAGGTGGCCGGCTGGAGCCATGCTGTCCTGGGCGATCAACCGGAATTCACCCGGCCGGCCGACGATCTGGTCCGCTCCGGCGGTGCCGGACAGGAGCATCGCCCCGCTGCGGGTGCCGCGCATGCCCATCGCGTTCCAGTCGCGAGTGCGGGTCGCTTCGACCTGACCTCGGTCGAGGTAGACGAGGCTGACCCGGTTGGGCGGCGCCTCCTCGCTTTCGCGCATGGTGATGAGGAACCCGTCCGCGAACTCGCCGCCCGTCACCACCGGGGCGTTACGGCGTACGGTCAATCGGTCTTCTTCGGTGTGGACGGCGCTGCCGGCGGTCAGCAGGTGCGCGCCCTTACCGGGTTCGGTGGTCACCGAAGCCAGGTAATGACCGCCGGACGCGATGCGGGGCAGCAGGTCGGCCTTGAGTCTGTCGCCGGCGTGACGCACCACGGCGTCGACCTGTTGGCAGTGCATCGCCCAGATCATCGCGGTGGACAGGCAACCTCCGGCCAGGATCATGGCGGCGTCGACCAGGTCGGCCAGATCGCCTCCCATGCCGCCGTATTCGATCGGGACGAGTAGCCCGAACATGCCGGACGTGCGCAGCGCCTCGACGGCGGCGTGCGGGAACTCGGCCTCGGCGTCGACCGCCGCCGCGTGCTCCGCCAGTACCGGCACTATCTCCGTGGCGATCACGGTGGCCTTGCTCATGAAACCTCCAAGGGAGACACGGCCTGATAGGTCATCTGCAGGCGACTCGCCTGGACCACATCGCCGCCGGCCAGCACGATCTCGGCCGGCGCGGGCCGCCCGAGGAATGCCACCAGGCTGGCGGTCAGCCCGTACGCGCCGGCGTTGGGCACGACGATCAGATCGCCGGGCGCCGGATCGGGCGCCTCGACGTTGCGGCCGATGACATCGGCGGGCGTACACAACGGCCCGGCCAGAGTGACGGTGGTGATGGGCCCGTGAACGGGCTCGGGGGTGGCCGCCGGGCGGCCGAGACGGCCTAGCCCGGCCATGCCACCGAGGTGGTTGATCCCGGCGTCCAGCACCGCGAATGTGGTGTCCCCGACGGCCTTGACGTCCTGAACCCTCGTCACGAGGCGGCCGCAGTCGCCCACCAGATAACGGCCGGATTCGAAGGCCACCTCAAGATCTCCGTCCGACCAGCCGGGCAGCTCGTCGTCCAGTGCGGCCCGCAGCGCACCCGACAGGCCGGGATAGGTCTCCCGTCGGCCGGGCCGGGCGTACGGCGCGGCGAACCCGCCGCCCAGGTCGACCACTTCCAGGGGAAAACCGGCCTTGTCGCGTAGCCGGGCGGCCAGCGCGATGCTTGCCTGGAACGCTGCGATCAGGGCGCCCTCATCCCGGGCGTTGCTGACCGGGAACAGGTGTAGTCCGACGACGCGAGCGCCGGGAGCGGTCGTGAATCGGCCGGGATCGGCGATGACCTGCTTCTCGTCGACCCCGAACTGGGTCTCCGCGCCGGTCATCCGCAGGCCGGTCGCCCCTGAGCCGGGGCCGCTGACTCGCAGTAGGACGGTGGCCTCGGTGTCGTGACCCAGGGCGGCCCGCCCTATTCGGGCGAGGTCACCGGCCGATTCGGCGGAGAAGCGCCGTACGCCGACGGCGATCGCGTTGTCCAGCTCCGCCGCGGTCTTGCCCGGGCCGGTGTAGAGACAGTCCTCGGCAGGAAAACCCGCGGCCAGGGCCGCGGCCAGTTCACCGGAGGAACTCACCTCCGCCCGGCAACCGGACTCGCGCATCTTGCCGGCGACCACGACGTGTGGGTTCGCCTTGAGGGAGTAATAGACGACCGAACCGCTCGGGAGCGCGGCGTGCAGATCGGTAGCGGCGCGTTCCACGCGGTCGAGGTCGTAGACGTAGAGGGGACTGCCGTAGCGGCGGGTCAGTGTGACCAGGTCAGGCATGGGTGACCTGCGCCTTCGCCAGTTCAGCGAGGGAGCTACGGTCGGTCTTGCCGGTGGCGCCGACCGGCAACTCGGGCAGCACCACACAGCGCGCCGGCACCTTGAGCGGCTCGAGCCGGTCGCGCAGCCCGCGCAGAACCTCGGCCGGCGCTAGGCCGGTGACGGCGAACAGCACCGCCTCGTCGTCGCCGCCCGGCGGCACGACGGCCGCGTCCAGCACACCGGGGACGGTACGGGCGGCCGCTTCGATCTCCGCGACGCTCGTACGTACCCCGCGATGCTTGAACAACTGGTCCCGGCGGCCGTGGATGTACAGGTTTCCGTCCTCGTCGAGCCGGCCGTAGTCACCTGTGTGCAGCACCCGCTCGCCGGTGCCGGTATCGGTGCGGTACGCCTGCGCGGTGAGCGCCGCATCCCGCCAGTACCCGCTCATAAGATGAGGACCGGATACCGTAATCTCGCCTTCCGTCCCCGGAGGCACCGGGCGGCCGTCCTCACCGATGACGCGCACAGTGGTTCCGGGCAGAGGCGGTCCCACCGAGCCGGGACGGGCCCGGTCGCAGTCGGGCGGCCCGATCGTGATCCGCTTGCATTCGGTGGTGCCGTACATCAGCTGTATCGCCGCGGCCGGGAATGCCAGGCGCAACGCGTCGATCTGCGGCGCCGCCAGTTCCTGTCCCGTATTGGTGAACAGGCGGATCGACGGCGCGGTCCCTCGGGCAGCGAGCCGAACCAGCATTGTGGCGAGCGATGGCACCAGTGGCACGACGGTGACTTGATGGCGTCGGGCGGTCGCCAGGAGGCCCCCGTCGGCCGCCGACCCGGCCAGCACCAGCGCCGCGCCGGACAAGGCGGTCAGAAACGCCTGGTAGAGGCCGTAATCGAAGGAGAGCGGCAGGCGGCACAGTACGACGTCGTCCGGTCCATAGCCGAGGAGTCCGGCGATCGCCGCCGTCGCGAACAGAACCTGACGGTGGGTGCACACGACGGCCTTGGGAGCCGCCGTAGAACCGGAGGTGTAGAGAAGCAGCGCCGGGGAGTCCGGATCGGAGACGAGCGACGGTGTGGGCGTTCCCCCTGTCGCCGGCGGCCGGGTGAGAGTCAGCGCGGGTTCCGCGTCGGCGGTGATCTGGTCCCACTGCGCCGGTCGCAGCTCCGTATTGAGCGGCACGGCGATCGCGCCGATCCAGGAGCACGCGTAGATCGCGGCAAGCACCCAGCGTTCGGCCGAAGCGCGGATCAGCACGCGGTCGCCGGCGCGGACCCCTTGTGCCGCGATGGCCGCGGCGTACTGCCGTGCCTGGCTGTCCAACTCCGCGTAGGTCCACGATCCGTCGGCGTCAGCGACGGCGAGTGCGTCCGGCCGGCGGGCGGCGGTCGCAGCGACGAGCTCGTGCAAAAGAATTGATTCCGCTTGGGTGGGCATGTTTTCATCGACCTCCCCGGTGATGCCGAGAACGTATTCGCTGTCCGTATCCGGTGTCAATGTCGGTCAACTTTTCCGGCCTGCTTTCCGGAGGTGACGAAGCTGCTGAACGGCCCGCACGCTGGACGAATTACAACGGCATTAGAAGGCCTTTAGATTGTGATTGAAGAACGGTTCGTTGTGCATGGCGGTAGATCATTGTAATTTGAGGTAGTGGTGATCGAGGCGATCACTGCGTGGGGCATTCATAGACCGAATGCGCGTACCGAAGTCACGAAGTGAGGATCGAATGTCCACCGAGCAAACCAGTACGATCCGCATTATCCCGGATAATTCGGATAGCATCGAGAACCTGCCGTACGAACTGGTTGAACGCAAAGGGATCGGGCACCCCGACACGATGGCCGACGCCATCGCGGAGTGCGCCTCGCGGCGCTACTCGGAGTACTGCCTGAAGCACTTCGGACGGGTCGCGCACCACTGGTTCGACAAGGTGCTGATCTATGGTGGCGAGGCGAACATCGACTACGGTCGCGGCGAGATGACCAAGCCGTACACCGTGCTGTTCGCCGGCAAGGGTGCCTACGCGTTCGGCTCCGAGCCGATCCCGCTGCGGCAGATCCTCTTCGACGCCGCCGCCGAGGTGCTCTCCGAGGTGACCACCGGCTTCGACGCCGAACGCCACCTGAATGTGCAGTGCGAGATCGTCGACCATCAGGGTG
>DASRYP010000093.1:0-7758 GCA_035687165.1 Actinoplanes sp.
GCCCCCGGCTCACCCCCGACGCCCACGGCCCCCGGCGGTCCTGCGCGAACCGCGCGGAGGTCAGGGGACACGACCCGATCCGGCGTGCCGGAGGCTGCCCCCGCGTTCGCGTTCGACGAGGAGCCGCCGGACTTCGACTACGACTTCGAGCCCCCGCCTGCCGACGACAACTGACGCGCGTCGACTTCGCGGGTGGCGGGCGCTTTCCTCGACCCGGCCGCTCGGCGGGGAACGTCGGCCGGGTGTCGGTGGTCAGGGCCGGCGTGCGGGCCGTACCCTGCTCGGCGGTACGGACAGTGAAGATCGATATGAGGGGGACGCAACGTGGGGGCACGTCTTGTCGTGACGGGCACCGTTCTGGTGGCACTGGCGGGGCTGGGGGCACTCGGCGGCTGCTCGGACGACGAACCGAAGAAGCAGCCGGCGGCCGTCGAGGAGTCGGCGAGCAACGGGTTGCCGGAGGGGGACGAGGCGACCTACCTCAAGGCGCTCGGCAAGCTCGACGCCACCCTGGTGGCGGACCCGAAGACCGCGGTCGACAACGGGTACAACCTGTGTCTCGACATTACCAACGGCATGACGACGAGCGAGCAGGTCGGCGACGCGATCAACCTGTTCCAGACGGACGCCAAGAAGGGCCAGCGGATCGTGGCGATCGCCACGACCAACCTGTGCAAGGCCCCGGCCTCACCCGCAAGCTGAACCGGCCGAGGCAGGCTGGGACGACGACCCGGGCCGGGCGAGGTGATCGCCCGGACCGGGTGCCGGCGTCACTTCGGGGCGACGACGTCGATCATCCACGGGACGCCGAACTTGTCGACGAGCTGGCCGTAGAGGTCGCCCCACATCTGCTTCTCGAACGGCATCAGGACCGTGCCGCCCTCGGCCAGCTTCCCCCACATCTCTTCCAGGCCCTCGCCGGGGTCGCCGCTGAGGCTGACGGTGATCGCGTTTCCGGGGTGGTAAGGCATGCCGGGCGCCGCGTCGGACGCCATCAGGATGTGCCCTTTCGGGCTGGTCACCGACGCGTGCATGACCTTGTCGGCCAGGGCCGGGTCGGGCGTGCCGAAATCGCCGAACGTGTTGACCACGAGGTCACCGCCGAGCACCGAACGGTAGAACTCCATCGCCTCGCGGGCGTTGCCGTCGAAGGTCAGGTAGGGGTTGAGCTGAGACGCCATCACAGACTCCCTTGGCTGCTGAAACGACTGGTGGGTGGGCCTTCAACGACTGAACCTAGACCCACCCTCCGACAGAAACAGCGAGCGCGCGGGATACGTACCCGAAAATGGGTCTCAGCGATGGTCGGAGCCGACCGACTCGATCGCGGCGCGGCCCGCTTCGAGCCGGGCCACGGGTACGCGGAACGGGGAGCAGGAGACGTAGTCGAGGCCTACCTCGTGGAAGAAGTGCACCGACTCGGGGTCGCCGCCGTGTTCGCCGCAGACGCCGAGCTTCAGGCCGGGCCGTTGCGCCCGGCCCTCCTCGGTGGCGATCCGGACCAGCCGGCCCACGCCGTCGCGGTCGATCGACTCGAACGGTGAGATGCCGAAGATGCCCAGCTCCAGGTAGCGCCAGAAGAACGCGCCCTCCACGTCGTCGCGGGAGAAGCCCCACGCCATCTGGGTCAGGTCGTTGGTGCCGAACGAGAAGAACTCGGCCGCCTCAGCGATCTGGCCCGCGGTCAGCGCCGCCCGCGGCACCTCGATCATCGTGCCGATCAGCACCTCCACGCCCGAGTCGCCGACCACCTCCGCGATGATCTTCTCGGCCTCGGCCCGTACGGTCTCGAGCTCCTGGACCGCACCGACCAGCGGCACCATGATCTCGGGGCGCGGCCGGCCACCCTCGGCGGCCAGGGCGACGGCCGCCTCGGCGATCGCTCGCACCTGCATGGCGAACAGGCCCGGAATGACCAGACCCAGCCGTACGCCGCGCAGGCCGAGCATCGGGTTCGACTCGTGCATGCGCCGCACGGCGGCCAACATCCGCTCGTCCAGCTCCGACTCCTCGCCGCGCTCCTTCGCGACCGCCACCTGCACCGCCAGGTCCTCCAAGGAGGGCAGGAACTCGTGCAGCGGCGGGTCGATCAGCCGCACGGTCACCGGCAGCCCGTTCATCTCGCGGAAGATCTTCAGGAAGTCGGCCCGCTGCAACGGCTGCAGCTTGGCCAGAGCGTCGGTGCGTTCGATCTCGGAGCGGGCCAGGATCAGCCTCTCCACCAGCTCGCGCCGGTCGCCCAGGAACATGTGCTCGGTGCGGCAGAGGCCGATGCCGCGCGCCCCGAAGCGCCGGGCCCGCGCCGCGTCCGGTCCGGTGTCGGCGTTGGTCCGCACGGCGAGCCGGGCGCGGGCGTCGGCATGCGTCATGAGCTGGTGCACCGCGGCGACCAGGGGCTCGTTGGCCAGGGCCGGGTCGAGGTCGCCCTCGAAGTACTGCACGACCTCGGACGGGCGCACCGGCACCTCGCCGAGGTAGACACGCCCGGTCGTGCCGTCGATCGAGAGCACGTCGCCCTCGTGCACCACCTGGCCGCTCACGGTGAACTGGTCGTGACCGACGTCGACCTGGTCGGCGCCGCAGACACACGTCTTGCCCATGCCGCGGGCCACGACCGCGGCGTGCGAGGTCTTGCCGCCCCGCGAGGTCAGGATGCCCTGCGCCGCGATCATGCCGGGCAGATCGTCGGGATTCGTCTCCCGGCGTACCAGGATCACGGAATCCCCCTGCGCCGCCCGCGCGGTGGCCTCGGCCGAGGTGAACACCACCGCGCCGACCGCCGCGCCGGGCGAGGCGCCCACACCGCGAGTGAGGACAGTGGGGCCGCCTGAAAGGTCGAAGCGGGGGAACATGAGTTGCGCGAGCTGCGCCCCGTTGACCCGGGTGACTGCCTCGTCCAGGTCGATCACGCCCTCGTCGACGAGTTGCGCGGCGATCGTGAAGGCCGCCGCCGCGGTGCGTTTGCCGACCCGGGTCTGCAGCATCCACAGCTTGCCGCGCTCGATGGTGAACTCGATGTCGCACAGGTCGTGGTAGTGCCCCTCCAACGTCGCCATGATCTGCAGCAGTTCGTCGTACGACCTCTTGTCGATCTTCTCGAGGTCGGCCAGCGGGAGCGTGTTGCGGATGCCGGCCACGACGTCCTCGCCCTGCGCGTTCTGCAGGTAGTCGCCGTAGATGCCGGTCTCGCCGGTGGCCGGGTCGCGGGTGAAGGCGACGCCCGTACCCGAATCGGGCCCGAGGTTGCCGAAGACCATCGCCACCACGTTGACCGCCGTGCCGAGGTCGGCGGGGATACGTTCCTGCCGGCGGTAGAGCACCGCACGGTCGGCGTTCCAGGACCGGAAGACCGCCTCGATCGCCAGGTCGAGCTGCTGCCGCGGATCCTGCGGGAATTCGTGCCCGACGTGCTTCTCGAAGACCTTCTGGTACGCGGTGACGAGCGATTGGAGATCGGCGGCGTCGAGGTGCACGTCGTCCTGGACGCCCTTGGCGGTCTTCGCCTTCCGCAGCGCGTCCTCGAACTCCTCGCCCGGCACGTCGCAGACGGTCTTGCCGAACATCTGGATCAGCCGCCGGTACGAATCCCAGGCGAAACGGTCGTTGCCGCCCGCCTGGCGGGAAAGACCGGCCACCGATTCGTCGTTGAGGCCGACGTTGAGAACGGTCTCCATCATGCCGGGCATCGAGAACTTCGCCCCCGAGCGCACGGAGACCAGCAGCGGGTCGGCCGGGTCGCCCAGGCGGCGTCCCATCTTCTCCTCGAGCTCGGCGAGATGCTGACCGATCTCGACCTCGAGGCCGTCGACGTGCGCACCCTCCACGAGGAAACGCCGGCACGCCGCGGTGGTGATGGTGAAACCGGCGGGGACCGGCAGCCCGAGGTTGGTCATTTCCGCGAGATTGGCGCCCTTGCCACCGAGAAGGTCTTTCAGATCCCTGTTGCCCTCGGCGAAGTCGTAGACGTACTTCTTCATCGCCAGCCACCTCCGGTTTCGATTCCGCGGCCGAACTGGTTCCTGCCCCAAGGTTCGTAAGGCTATGCAGATGTTGGCCGAATAGTTAACTGTTGGGTGGGGTTTTCCACAGGCCATAGACGCGCACTGTTCGGTAAGCGCTTTCTCCGCGCAGTTCCGCGCAGCGAGCCGGACGAGTAGCGTGTCCGCGGTGGAGGGATTGCGACGGCGCTGCGAGGCGAGACTTCGCGAATTCCGCGTGCCCGACCCCTTCGACCTCGACGAGTTCTGCGCCGAGATCGCCGACCGCCGGGGCCGCCCCCTGATCCTGCGGCCCGTTCCGGGGCTCAGCGCCGACGCGCCCTGCGGCCTCTGGGTCGGCACCGAGCGGGCCGATCACGTCTTCTACGACCCCGGCACCTCGCCGCTGCACGCCGAACACATCGTCCTGCACGAGCTCTCCCACATCCTGTGCGGACATTCCGGCGCCGACGCGGCGATCGGGCGGCTCTTCCCCGATCTCGACCCGGGCTCGGTGCGGCGGGTGCTCGGCCGCGTCGCCTACACCGACGGGCAGGAGAGGGAGGCCGAGATGCTGGCCTCGCTCATTCGCGGCCGGTCCGCGCGCGGGCCGCGGACCACTCTCGGACGGGTGGCCGACGCGCTGGGCTTCGAATGATCCTCGCCGTCGCGCTCCTGGTGCTGCTCTGGGGCGCGACCGTCGTCCGGCTTCCGACCCTGTGGCGCGATCAGCGGCAGCGCGCTCTCTGGGCCTCGGTCTGCGCCATCGCGCTCGCCAAGACGGTGTCGTTCCCGCCGATCGCCGAGCGGGTGGGGGTGCCGATCCTTCCGCATCTGCTCGGCGTGACCTCGGCGTTCTTCCTGCTGCGCTTCATCGCCCTGGTCACCGGCACCGGCGTACGCGCCCGGCAGTTCGCCCTGCTGGTGACGGTCCTCCTGACGCTCGTCGGGTTCGACGTGGTCGCCGGCGGCATCGACACCGAAGCCGATCTGCTCGCCCACGAGCAGGGCTGGGCCGTGGTGGCCTACTGGGTGGTGCTCGAGGCCTACCTGGGCACGGTGCTGGTGACGACGTCCGGGCTCTTCTGGCGGATCAGCGGCCAGGCGCCGGCCGGCCTCCCCCGGGTCGGGCTGCGGGTGACCGCCGGCGGCACCGCCCTGGTCGCCTGCTACGCCGCCCTCAAGGGCTCGCTGATCCTCGCGAACAACCTGGGCGTCCCGATCGCGTTCGCCCGGGTCGAGCCGATCGGCATGAGCGTGCAGACGAGCGGGCTCATCCTCACCATCGCCGGGCTGCTGGTGCCGGCGACGCGGCGTGCCCGGGCGGCGTACGCGGCCTCTCGGTCCTTGCTCGTGCTGCGACCGCTCTGGAAGGCCATGCGCGACGCGTTCCCCGAGGTCATCCTGTTCACGCCGCGGCGCGCGGTGGTCGAGCTGGCCGGGGTCGACGACGTGCACTTGCGCCTTTACCGGCGGGTGATCGAGATCCGCGACGGCCTGCTGGCGCTGCGCCCCTATGTCTCACCGCACGGGTCGACCCCGCTGGAGGAGGCCGCCGCCGTCGCGCAGGCGCTGCGCCGCCGGGCCGCCGGCGAGCCGCGGCTGGAGACGCCGGGCTCGTGGACGCGGGTCGGGCCGTCGATGGCCGACGAGGTGGCCTGGCTCAGCCGGGTGAGCCGGAGTCTGGGGAACCCCGCTCGGACTCCCACACTTTCCGGATCAACTCGCTGATCGTGTCGCGGCCGCGCGGGGACACGTCGGCCGCCCGCAGGGCGATCTCGGTGACCCCGGCGTCGCGGATCGTCCGCACCAGGTCGAGCTGCGAGTCGATGCTCGCCGTGTGCTCCTCGTCGAGGAAGTAGGCGACGGGCACGCCGAAGTAGGTTGCCAGCGCGGTGAGGTGCTGGATCGTCGGATTGGCCCGCCGCCCGGTGCGTAGTTGCCAGATGTAGGTGTGCGAGATCGACACACTCTGACCTGACCGGACGGCCTCGGCGACGGCCATGTAACTCGGCTCCGGCCGCAGCTGCTTGAACAATCTGTCCAATTTTCCGGCGATGGAGAAGGCGCCCACCACCCACGCCTCCCCTCCGGATGATTGCCGCGAGCTTACGACGCCATGAGCAGGGACGCGAGTCTCGCATCCATGCACATCCCCCGATGCAGGCGCTATAAACTGTGGTTGACGGACCTGGTGAAGCCTAGAACACGACGTTCCGCTGCTCAAGCCCCAGCTTGTATGGTCAAGTCGTGGCGAGCATTGTGGAAAGTCGCGAGGTTTCGGCACTGCTGGACGAGCTCACCACCATGTCGGGGCGCGAGGACCCGTACGAGCACTACGCACGGCTGCGCGCGATCGGCCCGGTGCTGCGCGACGACGACGGCACCCTGATCGTCACGCATTTTGCCGACTGCCTGGCGGTCAGCCGTGACCACAAGTTGGGGAAGACGCCGGTCGAGCTGCTGGCCCATGCCGGTCTGGCCGACTGGGCCGAGCATCCGGCGCTCTACGGCTACTTCACCAGCCTGCTGGGGATCAACCCGCCCGACCACACCCGGCTGCGGCGGCTGGTCAGCTCGAGCTTCACCGTGCGCCGCGTGCAGGAGCTGCGGCCGGCGACCGAGCGGATGATCGACGAGCTGATCGACGAGATGGCCGGGGGGCCGGTCGACTTCGTGCCGGCGTTCGCGTTCCCGCTGCCCCTCAACGTGATCGGTGAGCTGCTCGGCATCCCGCACGCCGACCGCGCCCCGTTCCAGCACCTGGTGCAGGACTGGTCGGCGGTGCTCGACGAGACCACGCCCGAGGTACTGCTCAAGGCCGATCCGGCCGCCCGGGCGGTGCGGGACTATCTGAGCGGGCTCGCCGCCGAACGGCGCCGCAAGCCGCGGGAAGATCTGATGAGCGCGCTGGTCGGCCACGAGGAGGCGGGTGATCGGCTCACCGAGGACGAGCTGCTGACGATGGCCGGGCTGCTCTTCGCGGCCGGCTTCGAGACGACCACCAACCTGCTGTCCAACGGCTTGGCCGCGCTGCTCGACCATCCCGATCAGCTGCCTGAGCTGTGTGCCGACCCGGCGGCTGCGGTGGAGGAACTGCTGCGCTTCGACTCGCCGGTGCAGAACATCGACCGTACGGTCCTGGCCTCGAGCACTGTCGCCGGGGTGCGGGTCGAGCCGGGTCAGCGGATCGTCGCGTACACCGGGGCGGCCAACCGGGATCCGCGCCGCTTCACCGATCCGGACCGGCTGGACCTGCGAAGGGACGACAACGCGTCGCTGTCGTTCGGCGGGGGAATGCACTATTGCCTGGGGGCGCCGATGGCGCGGCTCGAGGCCCAGATCGCTTTTCCGCGGCTTTTCGAACGGCTGCCCGGATTACGCCGGGCCGCGGGCTCGATCCGCCGGAACAGCCTGACGATCCGGGGCTTCGATCACTTGCCATTAACGGCGAGCTGACCCGGGCGGAAAGGTTAAGACGCCGCTGCGAATTCCACGGGGGAAGAACTCGCAACGGCGCACTCGGAACATTAGACGACTACCGCCCGTCGTGTCTATCCCGCTCCGCTGTCCCACTCCGCTATCCGGCGCGCTGGACGACCGAGCCGACGAGTTTCTGCCAGTCGGCGTCGAAGCTCGGCGACGCGCTGGAGCTGCCGAGGCGATAGATCGCGTACTGATCGACAAGCACGACATTCCGGCTGTTCAGCACGGCGACAGCGGTATCGGCCGAGCCGGGGTGCGCCTTCTCGTACGTCTTGTGCCGGATCACGACGAAGCC
>DASRYP010000094.1:0-16699 GCA_035687165.1 Actinoplanes sp.
GAGCGCCTCGGCGCGCAGCTGGGAGACCCGGGACTCGGTGACGCCGAGGTCCTTGGCGATGTCGGCCATCGGGCGCTCCTGCAGGAAGTACTCGGTGACCACGGTCTGCAGGCGCTCCGGCAGCGAGCTGATCGCGTGGTGCAGGTAGCCGATCTGCTCACGGCGCAGCAGCATGTCCTCCGGGCCGGGGTTCTTCTCGGTGACCAGGTCGTCGGCGCTGCTGGTGGTGAAGCCCTGCAGCGACAGCACGGTGGCCCGCTGCACGTCGGTGTCGGTCTGCTTCAGGTCGGAGGTCGTGGTGCCGAGCGCCTGGGCCAGCTCGTCGGCGGTCGGCGTGCGGCCCAGCGTCGTGGTGAGCGCCTGCCGGGTGCTGTCGGTCGCGCGGGCCTTGGTCCGCACCGAGCGGGTCGCCCAGTCCAGGCCGCGCAGCTCGTCCAGGATGGCGCCGCGGATGCGGGTGCTGGCGAAGCGGTGGAACGGGATGCCCCGGTCCGGGTCCCAGCCGCGGGCGGCGGTGACCAGGGCGTGCAGACCGGCGCTGGTCAGGTCGTCGCGGTGGATGTGGTTCGGGATGCGGCTGAGCATGTCCCGCACCAGGTGGCCGACGAGCGGCATGTGGGTGCGGATGATCTCCTCCTGCTCGGCAGCGGAGAGCACCGTCGTGGCGGCAGTGTCGGCATTGATGTCGGCAGTGATCGTCGCGGTGCTCGTCATGTGTGTTCCCCCCGTTGTCGGCAGCCCGTGCAGTTGGGCTCTCCGGCGTACACAAGGAGGTTCGGCGGCGTACGGGTCCCGATTGAGTAGCCCGTGGGTGCGTGACGGTTGCATCGGTCCCGGCTGTGGGTTGGTTGAGACTTCCGCCCCGCGTCTTTGCGCGGACCCCGCCGGCCTGGCACCTTGAGCGCATGGGACTGACCGACAGCGGCTGGCTGATCAACCTGATCGCCGGCCTGGCCATCGCCGTCGGCGTCGTCGGGGTGGTCGTGCCGGTCGTCCCCGGCCTGCTGCTGAGCTGGGCCGGCGTCCTGTTCTGGGCGATCCTGGGCGAGGGCGACAGCACGGTCCGCTGGCTCGTGCTGGGCGTGGCGACGGCGCTGGCGCTGCTCGGTGCCCTGATCAAATACATGGTTCCGGGCCGCCGCCTCAAACAGGCCGGCGTGCCCAACTCGGCCCTGCTGGCCGGGGGCGTGCTCGGGGTGATCGGCTTCTTCGTGATCCCCGTGGTCGGCCTGCCGCTCGGTTTCGTCCTCGGCATCTAC
Organism: Actinoplanes sp.; assembly: GCA_035687165.1. Lineage (GTDB taxonomy): Bacteria > Actinomycetota > Actinomycetes > Mycobacteriales > Micromonosporaceae > Actinoplanes. Next base: position 1,260 of record DASRYP010000094.1, read on the forward strand.
CTGGTCGAACGCGTGCGCCTGGGCGCCGGGAAGGCGTGGCCCTCGACCAGACAGGCCCTGGCCGCCGCCGGGATGGCCATGTTGATCGAGTTCACGGCGGCCTTGGCCGTGGCCGTCGTCTGGGTCTTCGGCCTCCTGTGGTCAGCCTGGCAACTCCCGTAACCCCAATCGCGACCACCGCGCCTGCTTCGCCCCGGCTTCCGCGACGACCAGCCGGCTCCGGTGGAGGCGGCGGGGTCAGGGGGTTTTGCGGGGAGAGCGCCGGCGGCGGCGCTGGGTGATCAGCAGCAGGAGCGGGGCGCCGGCCAGGACCAGGGCCACGGAAGCGGCGGCGACGATCGAGAGGGCCTGTGAGGGAGCGCTGAGTTCCGGGTCGTCGGTGATGGTCTTGGCGGCCGCGGGCGGTTCGGCGGCCGGGGCGGGGGTGGCGGCGACCTCCTGCGGGGCGACCAGTTTGCCCACCGATTCGTCGGCCGGGAGGGCGAAGCCCCAGTCGAGCAGGGCCGCGCCCTGCTGCCAGCCGCGCTGGGGGCGAGCCTCGGCGCCGAGCAGCGTGACGACCAGGCGGCGGCCGTTGCGTTCGGCCGCGCCGACGTAGCTGTGCCGGGCCAAAGTCGTGAAGCCGGTCTTGCCGCCGAGGGCTCCGGGATATTTGACGATCAGCTTGTTCTCGTTCTGGAACTGGAAGCCGCCCTTCCGCAGCAGCGGCTGGGCGGGCATCTGGGCCGACCTGGTCAGCACGTAGCGGCGGAAGTCCGCGTTCGCGAAGCAGATCCGGGCGATCAACGCCAGGTCGTACGCGCTGGTGAACTGGCCCTGACCGTCCAATCCCGAGGGGGTGACCGCGTGGGTCTGGAAGGCGCCGATCCGCCGGGCGGTGGCGTTCATCCCGGCGACCGTCTTGGGCAAGCCGTCGGTGCCGCCGCCTCCGGCCAGCCTGGCCAGGGCGTTCGCCGCGTCGTTGCCCGAGTTGAGCAGCAGGCCCAGCCAGAGGGTCGAGATCGGGTACTTGCCGCCGACCAGCAGGCCGACCGCCGAACTGCCGACCTCGATGTCGAGGTCGGCACGGGTCACGGTGATCCGCTGCTTCGGGTCCAGCTTGTCGATCACGGTGGCTGCCAGCAGTGTCTTCTGCACGCTGGCGGGGGTCTGAAAGACGTGCGGGCCGCAGCCGCCCAGGACCTCACCGGTGTCCAGGTCGGCGACCATCCAGGTGGTCGCGGTGACGGCCGGCGGAGGTTTGGCCCCGGCCGGGATGACCAGGCCGTGGGTGGCGAGTGCGGCACCGCCGATCGCGCTGCCCACCGGATCGTCGGGCGGCGGCACTGGCGGTTTCGGCCGGTTCGGCGGCGGCGCGACCTTGGGCTTCGGGCAGGGAATGTCGACTTTGTTCCCGGCGGCGCCACGAACCGCGGCTGCGCCGGAAGCCGCGACGGCCGGTGTCTGGACGGGGATGGTCAGGGCGGCCGCACACAGCACCGCCAGCGAGCTGCGAATCAAGGCCAGGAGACCCCCGCCGCGAGTCGGCGGTCGAGCAACTGCCTCAGCGGGACCGTCTCGCCGTCCCCGCCGCCTGCCCCGACGATCAGCCGGGGCATGCTCGGGGCCAGGTCGGCACCCGCGAAGCGAGCACGCAACGATGCCGGCACTGTCAACACGTAGTACTCCCCGTCCTCGCCCACGGCGATCGAACGGTTCGACTTGAGATACCACCCACGCACATGGGTTCGATACGTAGCGCGGCCGTCGAAGGTTCGAGCCATGAGCGTCTGCGGTGGGAGACCCCGCTCGCCGGCCCGCCGGAGGAAGTCGTCGATCAGCGCCGCGGCCTCGCGCGCCTCGGCGGCCCGGCCGGCCTTGAACGCGGCCGCGTGGCCGGCGACGGCCTGCCGTCGCTGTTCCTGCCAGTCGGCGTCGGGGTCCATGCCAGCGACCCTAGGTGATCCTCCGGCGCCCGGCCAACCCGAGCTTTCCGCGGTGATTCCGGCGAATGCCGTCCCGCCATTTGAATAGTCCCCGCAAAAAGAATTAGTGAATCGGCCGAGACAGTTGCGCGAGAAGCCGTTGACGAGCAACACTTGGGCGCGGTTGGTCGGATTAACTCGGGAGTCTTCATGGCGCGCCAGGTAATCACCACTCTGATCGACGATCTGGACGGAAAGAAGGCCGATCGCACGGTCGAGTTCAGTCTCGACGGCATTAACTACGCGATCGACCTTTCCGAGGTCAATGCGGGGAAGCTCCGTAAGGCCCTGGACCCCTACATCAACGCCGGCACCCGGTTGGGCCGCGCGGTCGGCCGCGTCTCGCCGCGTCGCGGGGTCGCCGCCGCGGGCCGCACGGCCGGCTCACGTGACGAGAACCGGCAGATCCGCGAGTGGGCGACGGCCAACGGGCATCAGATTTCCGAGCGGGGCCGCATTCCCCAGAGCGTGACCCAGGCCTACCACGCGGCGAACGGTCACTGACCGTAGGCGTGCGAATTGCCCGAGCCCCGCCCGGTGGGGAAACCGGGCGGGGGAAACCGGGCGCTCAGGAAAGGCGAAGACGAGGCAGCCGGGCGGCCACCGATTCCAGCACCTTTTCGTCGCCCGCATACCAACTCGACTCCCGCGGCCAATGGACGATGGTGTCGGTGAAGCCCAGCTCCCGCGCGCGTCCCACCGCGTCCTCGAACGCCTCGGCGCTGCTCAGCGAATAGTCCGACGAGTCCAGGTTCAGATAACGCGGCATCGCGTCGCGCGGCTTGCCGGCCTCGTCGAGCGCGGTGTCGAAGCCCGCCACGATCCGGGCCACGTTGCTCCACCACTCGGCCGCCGACGAGGGGGCCGCACCGGTCACGCCGGTGGTGACCCAGCCGTCGCCGTGCCGGGCGGCCAGGCGCAGGGCGCGCGGGCCGTTCGCGGCGATCACGAACGGCGGGCGGGGCTGCTGCCGCGGCCCGGGCGTGCTGCGCGCGTCGACGGCGGTGTAATAGTCGCCCGCCCAGGTGGTCGTGGGGTTGCCCAGGATCGCGCCGAGCAGGTCGAGGAACTCGGCGAACCGGTCCACCCGGGCCCGCGGGGTCATCTCGGGCTCGCCGAACACGGCCGAGTCGAACCCGGTGCCGCCCGCGCCCAGCCCGAGCAGCAGCCGGCCCTGGGAGATGTCGTCCAGCGCGGTGATCTCGCGAGCGAAGTGCACCGGATGCCGGAAGTTCGGCGAGGCGACGTACGTGCCCAGACGGATTCGCCGGGTGACCATCGCGGCCGCCGTGAGCGTCGGGACGGCGTCGAACCAGGGGCCGTCCACGAGGTCACGCCAGCCCAGGTGGTCATAGGTCCAGGCGTGGTCGAAGCCGTACTCCTCGGCGCGTTGCCAGCGCCGCCCGGCGACGGACCAGCGTTGGTCGGGGAGGATCACGATGCCGATGCGCATCGGACGACGCTACCTCACGCCGTCCGCAAGGCCCCGTCCTCGGCCTCGCCCGCGGTCGCCTCGGCGAACGCGCGCAGCGAACGGACCAGTTCCTGACGGTCGCCGGGAGACATCCGGTCCAGCACCTCGCCGAGGGCCTCACGCCGGCGCTCGCGCAACTGGTCGAGCAGCCGGCGGGCCGAGGGGGTGAGCAGCAGCCGCACCTCGCGGCGGTCGCGCGGGTCGGGCACCCGCCGCAGCAGGCCGGTGGCCTCGAGGCGGTCGCAGAGCCGGCTGGCCGACGAGGGGACCACCTCGAGCGCCTCGGCGAGGCGGCTCATGTTGGTGTGCCGGTTCTCCGCGACGATCGCCAGGACGCGCAGCTGGGCGGGGGGCACGCTCGGGCGTTGCGCGAGGACGGCGGAGTCGAGCACGTTGGTCAACGCGTCGACCGTCGCCTCGACGGCGGCGGCGACGTCAGTGACCCGGTCCATCACGGATGATTCCCTGTTCGTCAGACGTATACGGCCCTGCGCCCGCACTGCCACTATCCGTCCGTGCCGAAATTCATGCGGTCGGTCGAAGCCAATCGAGGCAGACGATGACCGCATCATCCTCCTGATCGGCGCCGGAATGGTAGTCGCGCAACGCCCGGATCACCGTACCCACCGCCTCGGCCGGCGGCTGTAGGCGCGTCCGACGCAACGCGCTGAGCAGGCCTGATTCACCGTACGGGGGTTGCCCGCCCGGTGCTGCCGCGTGCACGCCGTCACTCACCACGAGCAGGCGGTCGCCGGGTTCGAGCTGCAGCTTCTGGGTCTCGTACCGGCTGTCGCCGAACATGCCGAGCGGCAGCTGCTGCTCCAGGTCGACCGTACGGATGTCGCCCTCCCGCGCGATCAGCGCCCGGGGCGAGCCGGCGTCGACCACCTCGACCGTGCCGTCGGCCAGGTCGATCTCGAAGAGCAGGGTCGCCACGTGTGAGTCGCCGCCGTACCGCGAGTAGATCGCGTCGGAGGCGAGTTCGGCCTGCTCGACGATGTTGGCGCGAGAGCGCCTGGCGTTGCGCATGGCGTTCACCGCGACGGTGGTGAGCAGCGCGGCCTCGATGCCGTCGCCGTGTCCGTTGAGCACGGTCAGGGTGAGCCGGTCGTCGGTCACCGACCAGTCGTAGTGGTCGCCGTACATCGCGTACGCCGGGTCGAGCTGCCCGGCCAGGCGGAACCTCTCGCCGCCCAGCGAGCGGCCCGGAAGGAGTTCCCACTGCAGCTCGGCGGCCATCGTGAGGCGCTGCCGGCGGACGACCTGGCGGTAGCGGTCGGTGTCCTTGTCGGCGGCGCGCAGCGCGAGGGCCAGTTCGTCGGCGACGTTCGCGAGCTCCGACACCAGGCCGAGCGGGACAGGCGAGACGGTGAGCGTGACGCTGAGCACGCCGAGGCGATCACCCCAGGTGGTCAACGGCAGCAGCACCCGCGGCGGGCTGGTGTCGATGACCGGCTGCTGACTGCCGAAGCAGCGCAGCTCGAGCGGGCCGCCGGCCGGCGCCGCGGGGTCGAGGACCGGCCAGAGGGCGCTGGTCGTCAGGTCGCTGAGCAGCAGTTCCACGCCGTCGACGGGGTACCGGGTGCGCAGGTACAGCGCCCCGACCTCGGGAAGTCGGTCGGGCGGAGCCGCGCGAAGAAACGAGCCGACGGAAGCCGGACGGACGGACACTCGATCTCCCTTCTCGAAGACGCTGAAGGCAAATAGTTGCCGGGGAGCAAGCATCATATGCGCTGGGCCACGGCCCTCCGACACGAGGTCGGGGCGCGCGCCCGGCGCCCTTGAGATCCGGCCGCACGGGTCCGCCCGCAGGTGGTCCGGGGGTCCGGCCGCCCGCGGATCAGGCGAACGACTTCTCGAAGTGGATCAGACTGCCGCGCTTGGGCACGGAGGTCATGCGCACGTTCTCGCCCAGCGCCTTGATCAGGTTGAGTCCCCGCCCGCTCTCGCTCGTGGAGTCCACCGTCCGGATCAGGTCCGGGTCGAACCCGGCGCCGTTGTCGCGTACGTCGATCGAGCAGTGGTTCTCGGCCACGTCCAGGCAGACCTCGAACGTCTTGGCGCCACCGGCATGCCGTACGACGTTCGAGCAGGCCTCGGTGATCGCGATCTCCAGATCGCTCTGTGACTCGCTGTCGACGTGCAGGGCGGCCAGGGCCGAGCGAAGCATCCGGCGGACGGTGGGCACGCTGCCTGCTTCACGAGGCAGATCCAGCCGGACGGTCATACGCATGCTGCCCTGATTCCCGCTCCGGCGTGCCGCTAATCGTGGTTAGCGGCGCACCCCCTCATCCGAACCTGGCCGGAAAACGTGTTATCCAGGGGCGGCCTGGGCGTCTCCCTTCCCGTGGTCGGCGAAAGGGCCACCGCAGGGACGCCCGACGAAAGGTTGGACAATGGCGGAACAACCCGACATCACGGTCGTGATCGCGGCGCGCGCCGGCGATCCGGTAGCGGTCGATCGACTGGTGGCCGGCTACCTGCCGCTGGTCTACACGATCGTCGGGCGGGCGCTGGAGGGGCACGCGGACGTCGACGACGTGGTGCAGGACGTCATGCTGCGAGTGCTGCGCAACCTGGGAGACCTGCGCGATCCCGAGGCGTTCCGGTCCTGGCTGGTCGCGATCACGGTGCGCCAGGTGCGCGAGCGGTTCCGGGCCCGGCGCGGCGCCCCCGAGACCCTGCTGCACGAGGACCTGCGCGACCCCGGCGCCGACTTCACCGACCTGGCGATCACCCGGCTCGAGCTGAGCGGTCAGCGCCGGGAGACCGCCGAGGCGACCCGCTGGCTCGACGAGGACAACCGCGAGCTGCTCTCGCTGTGGTGGCTCGAAGCCTCCGGCGAGCTCACCCGCGACGAGATCGTCGCCGCGACCGACGTCACCCGCCAGCACGCGGCGGTCCGCGTCCAGCGCATGAAGGGCCAACTCGAGACGGCCCGGGTGGTCGTGCGGGCGCTCGCCGCCAGTCCGCCCTGCCCCGAGCTGCGGCAGATCACCGCCGAGTGGGACGGACGGCCCAGCCCGCTGTGGCGTAAGCGCATCGCCCGCCACTCCCGCGACTGCCGCCAGTGTTCCCCGGCGTGGAACGGTCTGGTCGCGGCCGAGCGGCTGCTCGCCGGCATGGCGCTCGTGCCGCTGCCGGCCGGTCTGCTGGGCCAGACGGCGATCGTGAAGGCCGGCGGGGCGCAGCTGGCGGCCAAGGTCGGCTTCAGCCTCTCCCAGAAGGTGCTCACCGCGGCGCTCTCGACCGCCGCGGTCGCCGGTGGGACTGCCGTGGTGGTGGTGACCCAGCAGCCCGACCCGCCGCCGGTCACCACCGCCGCCGTGGTCGCCCCCAGGAAAACGCCTCCCCGGGCCCTGCCCACCAACGCGAAGCCGAGTCCCAGCGCGAAGCCGAGTCCCAGCACGAAGCCGGCACCGAAGCCGACGACCAAGAAGCCCGTGGTGATCACCGCGAAGGCGAGCAAGAAGAAGGGCGTCGGCGTCTGGAAGTTCACCGGCCTCAAGTCGGCTCTGGCCGACGTCGGCGCCGGCTGGTACTACAACTGGGCCTCGAACAACAACGACGTGCCCGGCCCGGCCGACGTCGAGTTCGTGCCGATGATCTGGGGCAAGAAGAACGTCACCGACGCGACGCTGGCCCAGGCCAAGCGGGAGGGCGACGAGCTTCTCGGCTTCAACGAGCCGGACATGGGCGGTCAGGCCAACATGACCGTCGAGGAGGCGCTGACCGCCTGGCCCAAGCTCCAGGCGACCGGCCTGCGGCTCGGCAGCCCGGCGGTCGCGTTCGGCGGCGACACCAAGGGTGGCTGGCTCGACCGGTTCATGAACGGCGCGAAGCAGAAGGGCTACCGCGTCGACTTCATCACCCTGCACTGGTACGGATCTGACTTCTCGGCCGCCTCGGTCGACCAGTTCCTCGGCTACGTCGACGCGGTGCACAAGCGTTACGGCAAACCGATCTGGATCACCGAGTACGGGTTGATGAACTTCAACGGCTCACCCAAGTACCCGACCCAGGCCCAGCTCGTGACGTTCATCAAGGGCACGACCAAGGGGCTCGGGAAGAGGGCGTACGTCGAGCGGTACGCCTGGTTCGGGTTGCCCGCCGTGGGCGACAGCGTCGACTTCGGCCTCTATCGCGACGGCGACAGCCCGACGGAGGCCGGGAAGGCGTACAAGGCCGCGGGGTAACGCCTGTCCGGGGTCTGGGGGCCGAGATGCGGTGCGGTCCAGGTGGCGGCTGGCCGGGCGCTAAGGTCGTTTCATGATTCGGTTCGGGTACAAGGCCTCGGCGGAACAGTTCCCGCCGGCGGAACTGCTGAAATACGGTCTGCTGGCCGAGGATCTCGGCTTCGACTCGGTCTTCGTCAGCGACCACTTCCAGCCGTGGCGGCACGACGGCGGGCACGCCCCCGCCGCTCTGCCGTGGCTGGGTGCGCTGGCCGCCCGCACCGAGCGGGTGCTGATCGGCACCAGCGTGCTCACCCCGACCTTCCGCTACCACCCGGCCGTGATCGCGCAGGCGTTCGCCACGCTCGGCTGCCTCGCGCCCGGCCGGACGATCCTCGGTGTGGGCTCGGGGGAGTCGCTCAACGAGGTGCCGCTCGGCCTCGAGTGGCCGGACGGCAAGGAACGGTTCGCCCGGCTCAAGGAAGCCGTGCTGCTGATCCAGAAGCTGTGGTCGGAAGACCGGGTGACCTACGAGGGGAAGTTCTACCGCACCGAGAACGCCACCATCTACGACAAGCCGGAGACCCCGGTGCCGGTCTACATCGGTGCGTCCGGTCCCGCGGCCACCCGGCTCGCCGGCCGCATCGCTGACGGCTTCATCACCACCAGCGGCAAGGGCCGCTCGCTCTACACCGACACGCTGCTGCCCGCCGTCCGCGAGGGCGCCGAGCAGGCGGGCCGCAAGCTCACCGACATCGACCTGCTGATCGAGGTGAAGGTCAGCTTCGACGACGACCACGAGCAGGCCCGCACCGACACCCAGCACTGGGGCGCGCTGGCCCTCTCGGCCGAGGAGAAGACCGGCGTCGAGGACCCGATCGAGATGCAACGCCTCTCGGACGCCCTGCCGGTCGAGCGCACCGCCACCCGCTGGATCGTCTCGTCCGACCCCGAGGAGCACGTCGCCCGCGTCGCCGAGTACCTCGACATGGGCTTCCAGCACCTGGTCTTCCATGCTCCCGGGCCCGACCAGGAGCGCTTCCTGCGCCTCTACGCCGAGCGCATCCTGCCCGAGCTCCGCAAGCGTTAGCTGCCCTGTTCGTCGACCGAGCGGAGCCGGGCCCGGCGGCCGGACGCCGGGCCCGTGCCTTCTCCGTTGATGACGCGGAGGTCGGGCCGGGGCTGCGGGACGCTGTCGAGGCGCCGACGCCGCGACCCGACCTCGGAGCGGGCCGGGGGCTGGGTCGTGTCGAAGTGGAAACGCCAGGGTGCCTGGGCCGAGCGCGGCTGGACGTCGGGGCCGGTGAACCGGCGTACGGGCGCTTGCTCGCCGGCCAGCCGCTCGTCGGCCTGGCGTCCCGGGGTGAGGGCCCGGACGGCCTGCCGGTCGAGAACCCGCCGTCCCGCTCCGGCCTCGCCGTCCACGAACGCGCCGCGCGGCTCGAACCGGCGGCCCGTGCCGACGACGGTCTTCGCCACCGGAACCGGCGTGCGGGCCGAACTCAGCCACTCCCGGACGCGCGAGATCACGGCACTCACGGAGCGTAACCGAGATCGGCGGTGGCTCGTCGCTGCGGCGGGCGGTGAAGGAAGCATGGCGGTGCTCCTCAGGCTGGTTCCTGATCGAGAAAACTACCGGTAGACAACCGGTCGGCAACTCGCCGAAACGGTGGAGGAAGATCGCCTTGCCGGTCTGTCCGTCCCCGGCTCCCGGCTCGTGGGCGTCCGATAAAACCGGTTCGTCACTACGCTGCGTACGGGAATGGGGGCTTCGGGGTAGGGTTTGGGCCGTTGCGCGATATGTCCTTATCAAGGGGAACAGCGGAAAGAGGGGAATCAGCGAGAGATGGGCATCGAGGCGGTCGTCTTCGACCTGGACGGCGTCATCATCGACACCGAGGAGGTCTGGGAGGAGGTCCGGCGGGGTTACGTCGCCGAGTACGGCCGCGAGTTCCTCCCCGACAGCCAGGACCGGATGATGGGGATGAGTACCCCCGAGTGGTCCGGCCACCTGGCCCACGACGTCGGTGTCCCGCGGACACCGGAGCAGGTCGCGGCCGACGTGCTCGGCCGGATGGCCGAGCGCTACCGCACGTCGCTCCCGCTGATCCCGGGCGCGGTCGAGGCCGTGCGCAGTCTCGGCAACCGCTTTCCCCTGGGCCTGGCCAGTTCGTCGGCCCGCGTCCTGATCGACCAGGTGCTCGAGACGGCCGGCCTGACCGGCGTCTTCCAGGTCACCCTCTCGACCGAGGAGGTGCCGCGCGGCAAGCCGTTCCCCGACGTCTACCTTGCCGCGGCCGAGCGGCTCGGGTTCGACCCCGAGGTCTGCGCCGCGGTCGAGGACTCCAGCAACGGCCTGCGCTCCGCGGGCGCCGCCGGGTTCGCGGTGATCGCGATCCCGCACGGGGTCTATCCGCCCGCCGCCGACGCGCTGGCGCTGGCGTCGATGGTCGTCACGAACGCCTCCGAGCTGACCCCGGGACTGGTCGAGAACCTCCGCTGACCGACCGTGTAACACGAATGACATATTCAGGTGTGAAAGATCCTCGCGTGGGGTAGTCGGCGGGGCGACTTCGCCTTGGAGGTGCCTGTGGACCTTGCTGCGGAGAGCGGGCTTAGGCTCGATCTCGACATCTTCGACTACCTGATCCTGATCCTCTACTTCGGCACCGTGCTAGGGGTGGGCTTCGCCGCCCGAAGAGCGATCAAGACCAGCGCCGACTTCTTCCTCTCCGGACGGTCGTTGCCGGCCTGGGTGACCGGCCTCGCGTTCGTCTCGGCGAACCTGGGCGCGCTGGAGATCCTCGGCATGGCCGCCAACGGCGCCCAGTACGGCCTGCTGACCTTGCACTACTACTGGATCGGCGCTGTGCCGGCGATGGTCTTCCTGGGCATCGTGATGATGCCGTTCTACTACGGCTCCAAGGTGCGCAGCGTCCCCGAGTTCCTGCGGCGCCGCTTCAACCGGCCGACCCATATCTTCAACGCGATCAGCTTCGCCGTCGCGCAGGTGCTGATCGCCGGCGTCAACCTGTTCGCCCTGGCACTGATCCTCGACGCGCTGCTCGGCTGGCAGCTCTGGGTCTCGATCCTCGTCGGCGCCGCGATCGTGCTCACCTACATCACCATCGGCGGCCTCTCGTCGGCGATCTACAACGAGGTGCTGCAGTTCTTCGTGATCCTGGCCGGCCTGATCCCGCTCACGATCATCGGCCTGGTCAAGGTCGGCGGCATCGACGGCCTGTTCGACAAGGTGCGGGCCGGCCCGCTCGGCGACGCCGCCCTGCACACGTGGTCGAACACGGGCAGCGCGGCCGACAACCCGCTCGGTGCGAACTGGATCGGTATCCTCTTCGGCCTCGGCTTCGTCCTGTCATTCGGCTACTGGACGACCAACTTCGCCGAGGTGCAGCGGGCGCTCTCGGCCAAGGACATGAACGCGGCGCGGCGTACGCCGATCATCGCCGCCTTCCCGAAACTGCTGATCCCGGCGGTGACCGTCATCCCCGGCCTGATCGCCGTCGTCACGGTTCGCGGGCTCGGCGCCAAGGAGGGCGACTTCACCTACAACAACGCGATCCCGCTGCTGATGCGGGACCTGCTCCCCAACGGCGTGCTGGGCATCGCGGTCACCGGCCTGCTCGCCTCGTTCATGGCCGGCATGGCGGCCAACGTCAGCGGCTTCAACACCGTCTTCACGTACGACATCTGGCAGTCCTACCTCAAGAAGAACCGCAGCGACGGCTACTACCTGCGGGTCGGCCGGTGGGCGACGGTCGGCGGCGTGGTCATCGGCATCGGCACTGCGTTCATCGCCTCCGGCTACGGCAACATCATGGAGTACATCCAGCAGTTGTTCTCGCTCTTCAACGCGCCGCTGTTCGCGACCTTCATCGTCGGCATGTTCTGGAAGAGGATGTCCGCCGCGGCCGGCTTCTGGTCGCTGTTCCTGGGCTTTGTCGCCTCGCTCACCCTCTACGTGCTCTACCTGACCGACGCGGTCACGTTCAACTCGGCCTTGGAGCAGAGCTTCTGGGGTGCCGGCGTCGCCTTCGTGACGGCGGTCGTGGTCGCCGTCGTGGTCACGTTCTTCACCCCGCCCAAGCCCGAGGAGGAGCTGCGTGGCCTGGTCTACGGACTCGGCGGCACCAGCGGCGGCACGGTGATCGTCTCCGGCGAGAAGGTCTGGTGGCGCAACCCGGTCCTGCTCGGCTCGATCGCCGTGGTGCTGGCCCTTCTCCTCTACATCCCGGTCTGGTAAGGAGGTTCGATCGTGGCCCACAACGAGCAACCCGATGCGAAGAAGCTCTCGGCGGCGGCCCGGCTGTTCGACGTACGGCGGGTGATCGGTGGCCTGTTCGTCGTCTACGGGGTGATCGTCACGCTCCTGGGGATCTTCGACAACCAGTCCGAGATCGACAAGGCCCAGGGCGTACGCATCAACCTCTGGATGGGGATCGGCATGCTCATCCTCGGCCTGCTGATGCTGCTCTGGCTGCGGCTCAATCCGCCCAAGCCGCCCGATCCGGCGCAACTGGTCGAGGACGACGACCGTCCCCCGGCGCATTGATGACCGCGTCGGTGCGACCCCGTAGCCATCGGGTTGCACCGACGCGGTAATGCTCCGAGTCGGGGCCCCCGGCGACCGATACCCGGGGTATGGAAGCTATCGCCCCTATCAGCAACGCCCGAGCAGGCGCATATCGCACCGCCGGCTGGCAACAGCAGATCCGAGTCGACTACGCCGTGCACAAGATCATGCAGACCCACCGAGGCCGCAGCGAGGATCAGGTCGCCCAGGCCATCAACGACCAGCTCCGCGCCGTCGGCGTGGTGCCCAACGGCCGCCAGATCGCCCAGTACGCCTCGGCGATCTCGGCCCTGCCCGAACTCCCGCCCAACAACCGTTGATCATGGTGGCCCGGTCCTCGCGACCGGGCCATTGTCGTCCCGCTCAGCAAGCCTTCAGGACGCCGCGAATCGCAGGATCCGGTCGTCGCCGGTGCGCGGGTCGCCACGGCCGTCCCGGTTCGAGGTGGTCAGCCAGAGCGCCCCGTCCGGGGCCACCGCGACCGTACGCAGCCGCCCGTACTCGCCGTTGAACTGTGCCTGGGGCGCACCGCCGCCGAGCGGGACCGTCCAGAGCCGTTCCCCGCGCAGGCCGGCGACGTAGAGCGTGTTCCCGGCGGCCACCGCGCCGGACGGCGAGGCGTCGTCGGTGCGCCACTGCACGATCGGGTCGACGTACTTCGGGTCGCCGGCCCTGCCCTCGACCTCGGGCCAGCCGTAGTTCTTCCCCGGCTGGATCACGTTGACCTCGTCCCACGTGTTCTGGCCGAACTCGATGCCGTACATCCTCTTGTCCTGCCCCCAAGCCAGGCCCTGCACGTTGCGGTGACCCATCGACCAGACCGGTGAGCCCGCACGCGGGTTGCCCGGCGCCGCCTGGCCGTCCCGGGTGATCCGCAGGATCTTGCCGTTGACGTCGTCCCAGTCCTGCGACTCGCTGCCGTTGCCGGCGTCACCCGTGCCCACGTAGAGGAACCCGTCGGGCCCGAATGCGATCCGCCCGCCATTGTGGATGCGCGCCTTGTCGATCCCGTCGAAGATCACCTTCGGGTTGCCGCCGGCGAGGGTGAACCGGACGATCCGGTTGTCGCGGGCCGCGGTGAAGTAGGCGTACACGTATTTGTTGTGTGCGTAGTCGGGGTCGACGGCGATGCCGAGCAGGCCGCCCTCCCCGTCGGCCTCGACGCCGTCGAGGTGGCGCACGCGTCGCGGGCTGCCGCCGCCCGCCGGGATCTGCCGGATGTTCGCGCTCTCGCGCTCGCTGACCAGCGCCGAGCCGTCGGGCAGGAACGCCAGACCCCACGGCACCTCGAGCCCGCTCACGATCGTCTGCGGTTTTCCGAGGTCGATCTGCTTGTCCGCCGAAGCCGGACTCGACGCGGGACTCGCCGTCGGCGCGGGGAACGTCTGGCCGCTCGGGGGTGCCGACGCCTTGCCGTCGGAGCAGGCGACCAGCAGGCAAGCGCCAGCCGTGGCGAGGACGAGACGTGTCCGTGCGGCGGGTGTCATCGCTCCACGGTGCCACGGCCTGGCGAACTTCACCGGTTTACCGGACCGCTGATCGACACCTGGGGAGAGGATGAGCCGCGCGGTACAGCAGCCGGGCAGGGCGGAGAGACAGCGCGTGCGAGCCTCGACGCGACCCGTGCGGGCCGCGGTCCTCACCATCATCACCCTGCTGGCGTACGGGACCATGCCCGCCCAGGCGCACGCCACCACGATCGCCTGGACCGTCTGTCCCGAGGACGCCCAGGTGCAGTGCGGCACGATGCGGGTCCCGGCCGACTGGGCCGCCCCGTCCGGTCCCGCCATCACCCTGACCGTCGCGCGTCGCGCGGCCACCGACCCGGCCCGCCGGCTCGGCGTCCTGCTGGTCAACCCGGGCGGCCCCGGCGGCTCGGCGGTCGACTTCACCTTCAACGCCGCCACCTTCTTCGGCGACGAGCTGCGCAAGAGGTTCGACATCGTCGGCGTGGATCCGCGCGGGGTCGGCCGCAGCACTCCCGTGCTCTGCTCGCAAGACCTGGTCGACGCCAAGCCGTCCCCGCTGATCGAGTCCGAGGACCAGTTCGCCGCGATGATCGACTACAACCGCCGGCTCGCCGCCGACTGTGCCGCCCGCACCGGCCCGGTCTTCGACCACGTCGACACGGCCGGCGTCGTCCGCGACTTCGAGGCCGTCCGCGTGGCCCTCGGCGAAAAGAAGATCAACATCTACGGCGCCTCGTACGGCACCCTGATCGGCGCCGGGTACGCCCAGCGCTACCCCGAGCGGCTGCGCGCCCTCGTGCTCGACAGCGTGGTGGACCACAGTGCCGACCTCGACCGCTTCCTCACCGAGGAGACCGACGCGGCCCAGGACGCGTTCGGCGAGTTCGTGAAGTGGTGCGGCCGCGACACCCGCTGCGTGCTGCGCGGCCAGAACATCCCGAGGCTGTGGACCACCGCGCTGGCCCGGGCGCGCGCCGGTCAGCTCACCGACCCCTACGACGCGCCCCGCAAGGTGCGCGTCCCCGACCTGGTCTCGGTGGCCTTCGCGGCCTTTTACCAACCCGGCTGGTACAACTTCGCCCTGTACCTGCGCGACGCGCTGGCCGGTGCGCCGGTGGCCGGCCGCCGCGCCCCGCCGCCCCCGGTCGATCTCGTCGACCACAGCTTCGCCGCCGTCGTCTGCGACGACTGGCACCTGCCGGTCACCGGCTTCCCCGACCTGCGGCAACGATTGCAGGCGCTCGCCGCCCGAGCCCCGCAGATGCGGTACTCGCCGCTGGCCCTCAGGGCGACGACGAGCTGTCTGGGCCGGCTCTCCCCACCCGATAACCCGCAGCGCGTCCTCGCCCCGCCGAGCACCCTGGGCCCGGTCCTGCTGGTCAACGCCCGCCACGACCCCGCCTCCGCCTATCCTTGGGCACGCCGGGTCGCCGCCCAGCTCGGACCGCGGGCCGGCCTGCTCACCTACGAGGGCTGGGGGCACGTCATCTACCAGACCAGCCCCTGCGTCGCCGCAGCGGTCGACAAATACCTGCTCACCCCGGCTTCGATCCCGCCCGGCGGCACGTGCCCGGCCGTCGAGCCGCAGCCGTTCGGCATCGGTTGAGCTCCGCCGGCGTTGCCGGGATGCTCGCCACGGTCGCTGCCAGGTGCGCGGCGCGGTGGCCGGGGGGTAGCGGTGATCGGCCGCGCCCCGCGCCGACCTGGAAGCCGTTCGGGGGGTGGGGCGATCGGGCCCGCGGGGAGTATTGTTAGCTAGGCTAACTA
>DASRYP010000095.1:0-4498 GCA_035687165.1 Actinoplanes sp.
CGCTCGTGCCGCACCGCCAGCGCGGCGAAGAGCTCCCGTTCCTCCTCCAGCTCCTGCCCGCGCCGGGCGAGCTCGTCGGCCGCCTCGCGCCGCAGCCGCAGCACCGTGCCGGCCACGAAGCTCGGCACACTGAACATGGCCAGCGCGACCAGGCTGTCCCCGACGATCGCCCAGAGCACCCCGAGGTACGCGACCAGGCCGAGCCCCGCCACCCAGGCCGCCCGCCCCCGCCACGCCAGCGCGGCCGTTCCGGCGAGCAGCGCCATGATGATCAGCGCCGGGTCGGGGAACCACTGGTCGTCGGCGCTGCCGAGCCCGGCGGCCAGCAGCCACAGCGCGCCACCCACCCCGACGACCGCCCGCGGGTGCTCCCGCCACCACAGCAGCGGGACGCCGCTCGCGACCAGCGCGACGGTCAGCCGGCCCCACCCGCCGTGGACCGCCGTCGGCACCACGACGAGCCCGACCACCAGCAGCGCGATCTCCAGCTTTTCGAGCCGCCGCATGGAGATCACCCGAGCACGGGTAGCTGGGCCACCACTCGCGCCCGGCCCCGCGCGATCTTGACGTCGACCGAGCCGCCCAGCAGCCGCGCCCGTTCCCGGGCCCGCACGACCGCCGCCCGGACGTCGGCTCCGCGCCCCACCGTGCCGTTGACCCGGATCTCGAGCCCCTCGTCCGCGAACCGCACCGCGACCTCGACCCGGGCGTCCGTGCGCGCGTCGAGCACCGCCACCAGGTATTCGACGATCCGGTAGGCCGACAGCTCGACCGTCGCCGGCAATGACCGCGCGTCGCCGGTGACCGTCAGCCGCGGGTGCGGCGAACGCTGCCGAGCCAGCAGCGCGTCGAGGTGCGCCACCGTCGGCGCGGGCTCCAGGTCGGCCTCGTCGCCGCGCAGCAGCCCGACGATCTCCCGCATGTCGTCCATCGTCCGCCGGCCGCCTGCCTCGATCGACTCCAGCAGCACCTTGGCCTGCGCGGGCTCGAGCCCGTCAGCCGACTCGGCCGCCCGGGTCAACTGGTCGAGCCGGTCCCGCAGCAGCCCGTCGAGCCGGTGCGACAGCTCGGCCCGGTCGTCCGCGACCACCAGCGCCGCCCGCTCGTCGCGCAGTTCCCGCAGCTCGGCATCGCGGCTGCGCAGCTGCCGGTTGAGGAAGGCGCGCTGCCGGGCCGCCCGCCCGACCCCGAACACGATCAGCGCGATCGGGACCGCCAGGACCAACGTGCCCGGCCCGGCGGCCGTGTCCCTGATCAGGACGGCCACGCAGAGCAGGACGCTGAGACCGAAGGACAACCAGGCCTTCGTACGCCCATAGGCCAGCGCCCCGAGGAACGCGAGCGTGAACGCGAGCGGCAGCCCCGCGCCGCAGCGCGTCACCCAGCCGAAGAACAGGTCGTGCAAGGTCACGGCGGCCAGCGCCACGCCGGTGACCGCGAGAACGCCACGCCGCCACCACAGCACCGGGACCGTGGCGGCGGCGAAGACCGGGATCAGCCAGGGTGAGCCGCCGCTCTCGGCGATGTCGAAGGCCATCAGCACGACACCCAGGGCGGTCAGAACCCCCGCGACGAGCCAGTCGCCGACCCGGACCTCACTCATGGCTGACCCCTTCAGGCGGAGACGAGCTGCTTCTCGGCGATCTGCTTCCTCGCCCGATTCTGGACCGCCAGACCGGCCGCGTAGAAGAGCGCAGCCCCCGGGAGTGCGATTTCCAAGCCGCTCGGGAGCCCGCCGATCGAGCTGTCCCGGACGAGCGTCAACAGAATCAGGGCGACCACGCCGGCCAGCCCGAGCACCTGGTTACCGGCGTTACCGGCGAATCGGGCCACGGCGTACGCGAGGGCGGCCGCCAGCGGCAGTCCGATGCCGCACCGAGTCAGCCAGCCGAAGGCCAGGACATGAACGGCCATCGCGGCCACCGTGACGCCCACCACAGCCAGTACGTGCCGGCGGCGCCCCAGGATCGGCACGGTGACCAGCAGGAAGACCGGCAGGATGGCCCACGAGGTGGTCGAGACCGGGTGTGCCAGGTCGGTGTCGCCGTCCGCCATCACATTCTCGACCATCAGCAGAGCGCCGCCCGCAGTGAGTAGTCCGGCCAAAACATAGTCGACGGGACGAATAGTCGTCATCGCTGTTCCCCTCTCGCCTTCGCTCTCGCGCGTTCGATGGCCTTGACACTAGGAAGCCGACGGGGTAGCCCTCGTCTGCCGCGAGGACGATGTTCGGCTGCGGCATCCTCCGCAGGGATGACCCGGGGGAGGACGCCGGGGCGGGAGAATCACTGATGTGGCGGAGAAGATCCGGGTGCTCATCGCGGACGACCAGACCCTCGTACGGACGGGATTCCGGGTCATTCTCGAGGCCGAGGGCGACATCGAGGTGATCGCCGAGGCCGGCACCGGCACCGAGGCGGTCCGTCAGGCCGCCCTGGCCGAGCCCGACGTCGTCCTGATGGACATCCGCATGCCCGAACTCGACGGCCTGGCCGCCACCGAGCAGATCCTCCGCCGTCCCGACCCGCCCACGGTCGTCGTCCTGACGACCTTCGACCAGAACGAGTACGTGTACCGCGCGCTGCGGGCCGGCGCGGCGGGCTTCCTGCTCAAGGACGCCCCCTCGACCCGCCTGATCGCCGCCGTCCGGGCCGCGGCGACGGGCGACTCCCTGATCGAGCCGTCGATCACCCGGCGGCTCGTGGAGCGGTTCGGTCCGCCCGCGCGGCCGGCCGGCCGCCCGCCCGAGCTGGCGGCCCTGACCGATCGCGAGCTCGACGTGTTGCGCCTGGTCGCGCGCGGCCTGTCCAACGCCGAGATCGCCGCCGAGCTGACCGTGGCCGAGACGACGGTGAAGACCCACGTCGCGCGCATCCTGACGAAACTGTCCGTCCGTGACCGCGTCCAAGCCGTCGTCGTCGCCTACGAGACCGGCTTCGCCGGCCGGTCCTGACCCGCCGGCCGGATCACCACTGTGCATTGTGGCCCTGAATTCGCAATGTAGTCGTTCGTCACGTTCTTGTGGTCCGGACGGCGCGGGGGCATAGCTTGATCTACAAAGGAATGATGATCACCCACCGAGCGGAGACGACATGAGTTATGTGACCACTACTGACGGCGTCGAGATCTTCTACAAGGACTGGGGCTCCGGGCAGCCGATCGTCTTCAGCCACGGCTGGCCGTTGTCGGCCGACGACTGGGACAACCAGATGATGTTCTTCCTCCAGCAGGGCTACCGCGTCGTGGCCGCCGACCGGCGGGGTCACGGACGGTCCACGCAGGTCAGCGACGGCCACGACATGGACCACTACGCCGACGACCTGCTGGCGGTCATCGAGCATCTCGACCTGCACGACGTGATCCACGTCGGGCACTCCACCGGCGGGGGCGAGGTCGCTCACTACCTGGGCCGGCACGGCGAGAGCCGGGCCGCGCGGGCCGTGCTGATCGGCGCGGTGCCGCCCATCATGGTGCAGACCGAGGCGAACCCCGGGGGCCTGCCCAAGAGCGTCTTCGACGACCTGCAGGCGCAGCTCGCGGCGAACCGGTCCGAGTTCTACACGGCACTGCCGTCCGGACCGTTCTACGGCTACAACCGGCCCGGCGCCAAGCCGTCCGAGCCGATCATCCAGAACTGGTGGCGTCAGGGCATGATGGGCGGCGCCAAGGCGGCCTACGACGGCATTGTCGCCTTCTCGCAGACCGACTTCACCGAGGACCTCAAGAAGATCACCGTGCCCGTCCTCGTCATGCACGGCGAGGACGACCAGATCGTGCCGTACGCGGACTCGGCTCTGCTCTCGGTGAAGCTGGTCAAGAACGGCACGCTCAAGTCGTACCCGGGCTTCCCGCACGGCATGCCCACGACGGAGGCCCCGACGATCAACGCCGACCTCTTGGCCTGGCTGAAGTCCTAATTTGTTCTGATCCGCGTCGTTCGGGGTCGTCATGCACTCGGCGACCCCACGGCTGCGGTTCGTGATTGGCGGCGCACCTCTAGAGTCGTTCGCGATGAAGTCGCTGTCGAAGTTCATCGTCGCGGTGGTCGCTGCTGCACTCGCCACCGGGGCTCAGGGAACGCCGGCTCATGCTATTGCTAACGGTGAGGGCGTACCCGACGGAACGTACGAATTCGCGGTCAAGCTCACCGATATCGGCATCCCGACCGCCGACGGCGGGAAGCGGAACAGCTCCTGCTCCGGCGGCCTGATCGCCCCCCACTGGGTGCTGACCGCGGGTCACTGCTTCCGGGACAAGAACGGCAAACGGGTCTCCCGCCCGGTCGCGGACCGCACAGTGGCGACCATCGGCCGCGCCGACCTGACCGGCAAGGCGGGCTTCAACGCCAACGTGATCGAGGTTCGCCAGCACGGCGACGCCGACGTGGCCCTGGCCCGGCTGGACAAGGCGATCACCGACATCGCCCCGCTGAAGCTCAACCGCACCAAGCCGGTCGACGGCCAGAAGATCCGCCTGGCCGGCTTCGGCCTGACCGACG
>DASRYP010000096.1:0-9361 GCA_035687165.1 Actinoplanes sp.
GCAGGGCATCTTCGTCGCCGAGGAGATCGCCGGGCTCCGACCGGCTCCGATCGACGAGGCGGGCATCCCCCGGGTCACCTACTCCGACCCCGAGATCGCGTCGGTGGGCCTGACCGAGGCCAAGGCCAAGGAGCAGTACGGCGCGGACAAGGTCTCGACGTACAACTACAACCTCGGTGGCAACGGCAAGAGCCAGATCCTCAAGACCGCCGGCTTCGTCAAGCTCGTGCGGCTCAACGACGGTCCGGTCCTGGGTGTCCACATGGTCGGCGCCCGCATGGGCGAGCTGGTCGGCGAGGCTCAGTTGATCTACAACTGGGAGGCATTCCCCGAGGAGGTCGCCCAGTTGGTCCACGCGCACCCGACGCAGAACGAGGCGCTCGGCGAGGCGTTCCTGGCCCTGTCCGGCAAGCCCCTGCACGCACACAGCTGAGCCCCGTTCAAGCTGAGCCCGATCTTTCGTTGGTTAAGGAGTTCTGAGACATGCCGGTATCGGTCACCATGCCGCGACTGGGTGAGAGCGTCACCGAGGGCACCGTCACTCGCTGGCTGAAGCAGGAGGGCGAGCGGGTAGAAGCCGACGAGCCGCTGCTCGAGGTCTCCACCGACAAGGTCGACACGGAGATCCCGTCGCCGGCCGCGGGCGTGCTCGCCCGCATCGTGGTCGGCGAGGACGAAACGGCCGACGTCGGCAGCGAACTCGCGGTCATCGCCGGCGACGGCGAGGACGCCGGGTCCGCCGCCCCCGCGCCGCAGCAGGAGCAGGCCGCAGCCGAACCGGAGCCCGAGCCCGCCGCCCCGAGCACCCCGTCGACCGAGAAGCCGGTCGAGCAGGAGACGCCCGCCCCGCGGACCGCCGCTCCGGCGGGCCAGGGCACCGCGATCAAGATGCCCGCGCTCGGTGAGAGCGTCACCGAGGGCACCGTCACCCGCTGGCTCAAGCAGGTCGGCGAGTCGGTCGAGGTCGACGAGCCGCTGCTCGAAGTCTCCACCGACAAGGTGGACACCGAGATCCCCTCGCCGGTCGCGGGCACCCTGCTCGAGATCAAGGTGCAGGAGGACGAGACGGCCGACGTCGGCGCCGAACTGGCGATCGTCGGCGCCGAGGGGGCTGCCCCCGCCGCCCCTGACGCCCCGGCTCCCGCTCCGCAGCAAGCACCGGCTCCCCAGCAGGAGACGACGCCCGAGCCCGCTCCCAAGATCGAGTCGGCTCCGGCGCCTGACTTCGCGCCGGCCGGCGAGTCCTACGCCGACCCGGCCCCCGAGGCCGAGATCGCCAAGGACCCGGTCGCGGCCGAACGGGCCGCCGAGCCGCCCGCGCCGTCGCAGCCGCGCGTCGAGACGGCCAACGCGAACGGCGCCGGCGACGCCGGTTACGTCACCCCGCTGGTGCGCAAGCTCGCCGCCGAGAAGGGCGTCGACCTGTCGGCATTGACCGGCACCGGCGTCGGCGGCCGCATCCGCAAGCAGGACGTCATCGACGCCGCCGACAAGGCCGAGGCGGCCAAGGCCAAGCCCGCCCCCGCGGCCGCGGCACCCGCTCCGGAGAAGCCGGCCGCCGCCAAGCCGGCGCCGAGCCCGCTGCGGGGCCGCACCGAGAAGCTGACCCGCACCCGCGCGACGATCGCTCGTCGCATGGTCGAGTCGCTGCAGGTCTCGGCGCAGCTCACCACCGTGGTCGAGGTCGACGTGACCCGCATTGCCCAGCTGCGGAACAAGGCCAAGGCCGACTTCCTGGCCAAGAACGGCGTCAAGCTCAGCTTCCTGCCGTTCTTCGCCCTGGCCGCGGTCGAGGCGCTCCGCCAGCACCCGGTGGTCAACTCGTCGGTCGACGTGGAGGCCGGCACGGTCACCTACCACGACGCCGAGCACCTGGCCGTCGCGGTGGACACCCCGAAGGGCCTGATCGTTCCGGTGATCAAGGACGCCGGCGACCTGAACCTGGCCGGCTTGGCCAAGCGGATCGCCGACGTCGCCGAGCGCACCCGGAGCAACAAGATCGGGCCGGACGAGCTCTCCGGCGGCACGTTCACGCTGACCAACACGGGCAGCCGGGGTGCGCTCTTCGACACCCCGATCATCAACCAGCCGCAGGTCGGCATCCTCGGCACCGGCGCGGTCGTCAAGCGCGCGATCGTCATCGACGACGCCGACCTGGGCGAGATCATCGTGCCGCGCTCGATGATCTACCTCGCGCTCAGCTACGACCACCGGATCGTGGACGGCGCCGACGCGGCCCGCTTCCTGGTCACGCTGAAGGACCGCCTCGAGGGCGGCCACTTCGAGGGCGACCTCGGTCTGGCGTAACCAAGACGGCGAACACTGGCGTAAACAAGACGGCGAACAAGAGCGTCCGGGGTTCGCCCCGGACGCTCTTGTCGTTTTGAACGGGTTCGCTTCGGGGCATGATGAAGCCCATGCGGATCCTGATCTCCGGCGCGTCCGGGTTCCTCGGCGTCCAGCTCGTGGAACGGCTGAAGGGCGACGGCCACGAGGTGACCCGGCTGGTACGCCGGACGGCCGCGGCGCCCGACGAGGCGACCTGGCAGCCCGCGCAGGGCCAGATCGACCCGCAGACGGTCGCCGACGCCGACGCGGTGATCAATCTCTCCGGCGCCAACGTCGGTGGCAAACGCTGGACCGCCCGCTACAAGAGCGAGCTGCGATCGAGCCGCGTCGACACCACCGGCACCCTCGCCCGGGCCATCCACAAGCTGCCCGAGGCCGACCGCCCGCACACCATGCTGCAGGCCTCCGCCGTCGGCTGGTACGGCGACACCGGCGACACGCCCGTCACCGAGGAGGCCTCGGCCGGCTCCACGTTCCTGGCCGACCTCTGCCGCGTCTGGGAGGCCGCAGCCCGTCCCGCCGAGGACGCCGGCACCCGGGTCGTCCTGCTGCGTACCGGCCTGACCCTCGACAGCCTGCTCAAGCCGTTGCTGCCGGTGTTCCGCCTGGGCGGCGGGGCCAAGCTCGGCGGCGGCCGGCAGTGGATGGCGTGGGTCAGCACGCCCGATTGGCTCGCTGCGGCCGGCTTCCTGCTCGAGCGCGAGGACATCTCCGGTCCGGTCAACGTCGTCGGGCGCGAGCAGGCCACCAACAACGACTTCACCAAGGCGCTGGCCGCCGCCGTGCACCGCCCGGCCCTGCTCACCGTCCCCGGCCCGGCCCTCTACCTGGCGCTCGGCGAGCTGGCCGGCGAGTCCCTGCGCAGCCAGCGGGTGGTTCCGGGGGTGCTCGAACGGGCGGGCTTCCGGTGGACATATCCGACCATCGAGGCCGGGATCCAGGCCGCGGCCGGCCGGGAAGCGACGGCGTCGCGCTGACCGGCAGCGCAGGCTTGCTAACCTGCGCCTGATGTCCCTCGCCGTTCCCACCACCAGGTCAGCCGCCGGTCAACCGGCACCGCCCGACGCCGTAACGGCGAGCCGGCGGTGGCGGTCGCATCTGTTCGTCGCCCTCATGGCCGTGCTCCTGGCCGGCTACGTCGTCAGCCGGCTCTGGCGCGACCCGTTCCAGCACGCCGTCGCCGACAACGTGGGTGACCAGGCGTTCTTCGAGTGGGTCCTCGCATACGGTGTGCACCTGCTGCACCACGGCGGCGACCCGTTCTTCACCGACCTGATGAACGTGCCGGACGGCGTGAACCTGGCCGCCAACACCTCGATCACGGTCTACGCGATCCTCTTCGCCCCGCTCACCATGCTGGCCGGGCCGCAGATCACGTTCCTGACGATCCTCACGCTCAACCTGGCCGGCTCCGCCTTCGCCTGGTACCTGTTCCTCAACCGCTGGATCACCCCCAACCGGGCCGCCGCCGCGCTGGCCGGGTTCTTCTGCGGCTTCGCGCCCGGCTTCATCGCGCACGCCAACGGCCACCTCAACTGGACGTCGGGCTGGATCGCGCCGCTCGTCCTGTGGCGGCTGCTCAAGATGCGCGAGACGAGGCACTGGCTGCGCAACGGGCTGGTGCTGGGCCCGGTGCTGGCGGTGGGCTTCTCGATCGCCGCCGAGGGGCTCTTCTTCACGGCGCTGGCCGGCGGGGCCTTCGTGATCGTCTGGGCGCTGGCGCGAGTCAACCGGGCCGAGGCGCGGGCGGCGCTGCCGAAGTTCCTGGCCGGGCTGGGTGGCACCGCGGTGGTGGCGGGCGCCCTGCTGGCGTACCCGCTCTACCTGCACTTCGCCGGGCCGCAGACCTTCGCGGGTACGGGGTTCAACCAGCGCCACTACTCCGAGGACCTGCTGTCGTACTTCGTCTTCAGTGACCGTTCGCTGGCCAGTGGGGCCGGCCTCGACAACCACTTCGCCGCGAACCCCACCGAGGAGACGAGCTTCTTCGGCGTACCGCTGCTGGTCCTGATCGTCGGGTCTTTGATCATGCTGTGGCGGCGCGCGGACGAGCAGCAGCGCGCGACCCTGCGGGCCCTGATGGTGACCGGTGGGCTGTTCCTGCTGGTCTCGCTCGGCCCACGGCTGCGGCTGGCCGGGCACGAGACCGACATCCCGCTGCTGTACGCGCTGCTGCAGCACGTGCCGCTCTTCGACGCGGCGCTGCCCGCCCGGTTCGCGCTGGTGCTGGTGGGCGTCTTCGGCGTGATCCTGGCGCTGGCGACCGACCAAGCGCTCGGCAAGTCGCCGCGCCCGCTGTTCGCCGCGGGGCTGGTGGTCGCGCTGCTACCGATCTTCCCGCTGCCGCTGCAATACCGGCACCGCGCACCTGAGCCGAAGTTCATCGCCGACGGCACCTGGGCGAAGTACGTCGACGACGGCGGCGTGATCAGCGCGCTGCCGTTCGCCATCAACGTGGCTGCCGACGGGCAACGCTGGCAGGCCTACACGATGGCACGGGCGGGCCAGGAGTTCCGCATCCCCGACGGCTACTTCCTCGGCCCCGACGCCGAGGGTGCCAAGGGTCCGGGCCGCATCGGCGCGCTGCCGAGAGCCACTGACTGGCTGTTCCTGCGCGCCGCCCTCTACGGATACCTCGCCGATCTGAACAACGCCGACCGGGACACCGCGCGCGCCGATTTCCAGCGGTGGGGCGTCCAGGCACTCTTCCTGCCCGACGAGATCACCGGTCCCGAGGGGCCGCTGTTCCGCTCGGCCGTCGAGATCACCGCGACCGATCTGCTCGGCCCACCGGAGCGAGTGGACGACGTGCTGGTGTGGCGCATCCGTCCCGGAGTGGATCCGGTCGACCGCTGAGGAGGGGACTACCGTGGACGGCGTGACACCATCCACGCTCACTGTCCTGCGACCCGGCCTCGTCGACTACCGCGCGGCCTGGGACGAGCAGCGACGCCTGCACGAGGCCGTGGCCGACGGCACCCGTCCCGACACGGTCCTGCTGCTGGAACATCCCAGTGTCCTCACCGCCGGCAAGCGCACCGAGCCCGCCGACCTGCCGATCGACGGCACGCCCGTGGTCGAGGTCGACCGCGGCGGCAAGATCACCTGGCACGGTCCCGGCCAGCTCGTCGGCTACCCGATCCTGCGCCTGGCCGACCCGATCGACGTGGTGGCCTACGTCCGTCGCACCGAGCAGATGCTGATCGACGTCTGCGCCGAGTTCGGCGTCCGGGCCGCCCGTTCCGAGATCAAGGGCCGCAGCGGCGCCTGGGTCCTGGCCGACGAGCGCGGCCCCGACCGCAAGATCGCGGCGATCGGCATCCGGGTCGCCCGCGGCGTCACGCAGCACGGATTCGCCATCAACTGCGACTGCGACCTGGCGAACTTCGACCGCTTCACCCCGTGCGGCATCCGGGACGCGGGCGTCACCTCGCTCAGCGCCGAACTGGGCCGTCCGGTGCCGGTGGCCGAGGTGCTGCCCGTGGTCGAGAAGCACCTCACTACGCTGATCTGATGGCGCTCTATCGGGATCCGCAGGACAAGCGTGTCTTCGTTCCCCAACGTGGCGGCGGGGTGTCGCTCAACTTCGGCCACCCCATCGCTTGGGTGATCGTGGTCTGCACCACGATCATCCCCCTGGTCATCGTGGCCGGTGTGACGATCGCGGTCCTCCTGCCCTGACGCGCCGGACCACGTCGTCGGCCGTGATCACGCGCTGGGTGCAGAGCGCCGTGGCGGTCAGGAGGCTCGCGGTGACGCCCCGGCCGTCGCCCGCTAAGACCGGCCACAACCTCCCCACGTACGCCGCCGTCGCTGATCCGCCGACCGATGCGAGCACCAGCACCAGCACCGCGAGCTGGTCGTGTAGGCCGGTCCGCGGTCGAGGTCGATCACCATCTCTACGGCGTCACCCGGTTCAGGTCACGGGGGAAGGCAGTGACCTCGCGGACGTTGGCCGTCCCGGTCAGTCGCGCCACGAACCGTTCCAGGCCGATCGCCCAACCGCCGTGCGGTGGCATTCCGTAACGGAAACCCTCCAGATATCCGGTGTACGGCTCCAGTGGCTCACCGGCCCGACCGAGCGCCTCCACATAGTCCTCGTACCGGTGCAACCGCTGCCCGCCGGTGACGATCTCGAGGCCCCGGAAGAGCGGGTCGAAACCGTTCGAGTAGGTCGGGTCTGCCGGGTCGGGGTGCGTGTAGAACGGCCGTTTGCGCATCGGATAGCCGGTCACGTAGACGAACTCCGAACCGTGCTCGCGCAGCGCCCACTCGCCCAGCGCCCGCTCGTGGGCCGGTGCCAGGTCGGGCTCGTCATCGGGCGCTCCGGCTATCCGCAACGCCTCGGCGAAGTGCACAGCGGGGATCTCGGACGGGACCCGCGGAGTCGCGAACCGGGCACGGGCGGTGATGCTGGCCATCATGACGGTGAGCGTGCGGGTGAGGGCGGCCATCACGTCACGATGGTCCCCGATGAACCCCATCTCGGCGTCGAGCGACGTGTACTGGGCCAGGTGCCGCACGGTGTCGCTCGGCTCGGCCCGGAACACCGGGCCCACCTCGAAGACCCGTTCGAAGACGCCGACCATCAATTGTTTGTAGAACTGCGGCGACTGCGCGAGGTAGGCCGGGCGTCCGAAGTAGTCCAGGGTGAACACGTTCGCGCCGGACTCGGTCGCGGCGGCCACGATCTTCGGCGTCTGGATCTCGACGAAACGCTGCTCGCTCAGGGCCGTACGGAATCCGGCCGTGGCCGCCGCGGCGACGCGCAACGCCGACCGGCGCGCGGGATGCCGCAGCGCGAGAGCCGCGTGGTCGAGCTGAGTGGGCAATGTGGCGCCGATCGCCGGTCGGTGCAATTCGAACGGTAACGGTGCGGTCACCACGGAAAGCACCCGAATCTTCGGCCCGGTGAGCTCAACCCCGTTCGGCGCCTGCTCGTTCGCGGTGACCGTAGCGGTCACCTCGACGACGCTCTCCTCGGAAAGCTCCTCGAGCTGCGCCCGGGTCTCCGATTCGGCCACGACGACCTGGCTGAGCCCCTCGGCGTCGCGGACGATGAGGAACGCCACCGATTTGAGCAGGCGGCGGCGATGGATCCAGCCGGCGATCGTCACGGTCTCGTGGACGTGCGCCTTGAGCTGGGTGGAGAGGATGCGTTGCACGGCGGTGACCTCCTTGAAAGCTGCAACGCGGCCCCAGGCAGGCGTGGGCGAGCGGGATCCTCGCGGTGCCACCACACCTTCGCGCCCCACCGGGCGCCTCTTGTCGTGCTGCGGCTCAGGAGTGTCTTCACGCCCCGGCGCGCGGGCCACCATCACAGCTGCCGGTGGCTCTCTCGGCCGGCGGATCGGGGCGCTAATCGGTTCCCTCACTGCCGTGGGCGGCACATTAACAGCAGATGGCCAGGTCGCGAAAGGAAATTTACGTACGTCATGTGAGCGCGGTCACATGGGGGTTCGCGTGAGCCTCGTCGCCCCTGTCTAGGCAGGGACCTATACAGGCGTAATCTCGACCCCGTGACTATTGCTCCCGAGGGCCGCCGCATGCTTCGCATCGAAGCGCGCAACGCCGAAACTCCCATCGAGCGGAAGCCGCCGTGGATCAAGGTCAAGGCCAAGATGGGCCCGGAATACACGCAGATGCGTGGGCTCGTGCAGAAGGAAGGCCTGCACACGGTCTGCCAGGAAGCCGGGTGTCCCAACATCTACGAGTGCTGGGAAGATCGCGAGGCGACCTTCCTCATCGGCGGCGATCAGTGCACCCGGCGTTGTGACTTCTGCCAGATCGACACCGGCAAGCCCGCCGAGTTCGACGCCGACGAGCCCCGCCGCGTGGGCGAGTCCGTCGCGACGATGGGCCTCAAATACGCGACCGTCACCGGCGTGGCGCGCGACGACCTGCCCGACGGCGGGGCGTGGCTCTACGCCGAGACCGTCCGCCAGATCCACAAGCTCCAGCCCGGCTGCGGCGTCGAGCTGCTGATCCCCGACTTCAACGCCGAGCCCGAGCAGCTCGCCGAGGTCTTCGGGGCGGCCCCCGAGGTGCTCGCGCACAACGTCGAGACGGTCCCGCGCATCTTCAAGCGCATCCGCCCCGGCTTCCGCTACGACCGCTCGCTCGACGTCATCACCCAGGCGCGCGCCGCCGACCTGGTGACCAAGAGCAACCTGATCCTGGGCCTGGGCGAGGAGCGGGCCGAGATCTCCCAGGCGCTGCGCGACCTGCACGACGCCGGCTGCGAGCTGATCACCATCACGCAATACCTGCGGCCGACGCCCCGGCACCACCCGGTCGAGCGCTGGGTGAAGCCCGAGGAGTTCGTCGAGCTCCGCGAGGAGGCCGAGCAGATCGGCTTCGCCGGCGTCATGAGCGGCCCGCTGGTCCGCTCGTCCTACCGCGCGGGTCGCCTCTACAAGCAGGCCCTCGAAGCACGCGGCTGACACAGCTTCCCGATGCCCCGGCCCCTCTGGCCGGGGCATCGCCGTATTCGAGCTCTTCCCCCGCTCGGGGCCCGGCTCGCATCGCCGTCTCTCCTCCAGGCCCCCGCGCGCTCGGCTCAGTCGCACGGGCGCCTTGACCGTCAGCCTCAGCAAATCGGATTAGTCAGCCGATCCTGTGATACGAGGGCACCGACTCTCGACGGCCGGCCGGGCCGGATCACCACGGGAGGTCAGACAGTGCGCCGGATCATGCAGCTGCTCGCCGCCGCGGCAACGCTGGCGGCCCCTCTCGCCGCCCCCGGCACCGCCCCCGGCACCGCCCCCGGCACCGCCTCCTGCGTGGCCGCCCCCGCCGCGACCTACCGCCACACGTTCGACGGCAACTCCGGCCGGGCCACGATCATCGCCGTTCGCGATCTCTGCCCCGGCCAGACCCAGTCGTTCGCGCTGGTCGCCTACACAGCCGGCAACCCCGGAGGCAACGCCGGCCAGTTCACCTACTCCACCGACCGAGCGACGATCACCTCGAAGACCCGCAGCGCCACCCTCGACGTCGTAGTCCCGCCCTG
>DASRYP010000097.1:0-7803 GCA_035687165.1 Actinoplanes sp.
GACCAGCCGCCGTTACCGGCGTCGCCCGGGACTGCAACCAGCGGGCCAGGACCTGCGACAACACGGCGGCGTCGATACGGATCAGCAGCCGCACCGTCGTCGCGGCGGGTACCCGGTCCTCGAAGCCGAGCCGGACCCCCACCGTGTGCGGTCCTGGAACCGCACCCAATCGCTGACCGCGGCGAACGTGCACGCCCCGGCGATCACCGCGCACACCGCCGCCGCCAGGATCGCGACCAGCGGATACCGGCGGCCCCGCGGATCCTCGACCGCTGCCAACGCGACGAACAAACTCAGCCGGTCACCATCGGTGACCCTGGTCGGGCACGGCAGGTGCGGGGGTCGGTGCGGCAGCACGATCCCGGTCAGTAATGCTGACATCAGCGGGTGCGATCCTGTTCTCGATCACGGTTGTCTTCGCAAACACCATGATCACCAGCACACCGCACCCGTCCTACATGGACCCCCGGATCCCGCCACACCCCACCCAAAACCCCAGCTCAAGCGGCCCTCAAGCGACTACGCAATCGCCCTGACGTCGCCCCCAGCACGAACTGCATCCCACCTGTCCAAAGGAGGTCCGGGTTCGAGACGACCGCGACGAATGCGCCCAGCGCCTCGGGCCCATCGGTTCGGACGGTCGCCCGCGCCCCGCGCCCCGCGCGCCCGACGATAGAGGTCGGCGCTCTGAGCGAAGTTGTCTCCGTCGCTCGGACCGCCGCCAGCCATCCGTATTTCGTTCAGAAGCCCTTCACGCCAAGCGTCGGTGACCAGGCCGACCGCCGCCGCGTTCACAGAGTGTCCGTATCGTCAGGATCGATCCCGGAATGTGGCAGGGCTGCGGTGGCCCGTTGTCCGTCTTCCCTGATGAAGCCGCGAAGCGGGGCGCCACGGCATTGCCTCCCGCCTGCTCAACCGTGATGCCGTATCTCGCCAGATCATCGAAGATGGCGTTGTCGGCGCAGCGCGAAATCGTCCACGCCCAGCACCCGCGGGATTGTCGGGGCGGCCAGCGGGATCCCCAGCAGCGCCCGGATCGTCGAATGCCGTGACAGCGGCACCGCCAGCTTCAACAACAACCTGGCCGCGCCACGCCCGGCCAGTTCCCGAGCCACCGCACCGACCAGAACCCGAAGGCGCTCGGTCCTGCGCTGATACCGCTGCAACACCCCGGGGACCTGCTCACGGAACGTCTGCCGGCACCCGAACGTCGGGCAGGCCAGCCGCCGCACCCGGACCACGACCCGTACCCGCCGCGCATCGACGGGTATATCGGCTACCGTCCGCTCATGCAGGCCGTGCACCCGTGACGTCGGCACGCCACAGTCCGGGCACGCCACCGCCGCTCACGGTGTCCGAGCCCTCACCACGATCCCGGCGCCCGCGTCCTCGACCTTCTCAATCACCAGCGGCGCCAGCAAACCAAACACCAAACCCGCAAGATCATCAGCTACGCACCAAGATCACTATCCAACATGGATACCGACGCGCTCCGCTACCACCGGAAGTGAGCCAGAGCCGATCTTGAAACAGCCCCGACGAACACGATCCGTGTTCGTGGAACCTGGCAAGGTGATGTCGGTGGCCGGGCGTCTCGCCGGCGGGACAGAAACGTGTTCGCGATCGACGGCTTTTGCGATCGGGGCTCTCGTTGCGGCAGTGTGCCGCAATATGCGAGCCGACATGGTCGCGGCATCGTTCGACCGGGTGGCGTCCCAGGCGGTCGGGCTATAGAAGTACGTCGTGCTCGAATGCATCGAATATGTCATTGGTTTGGCTAGTGGTACGTCGACAACCTGCAATGCCGGTGGCGGTCGTGCGAGTTCGGCCGTCGCCGGCGGAACTGTAGAGACACGATGTCACGCTTTCTAGTGAATCGACCCGTAAGGACCTGCTTCCGACAAGGGGTGTTGTGATGGCGCCTGTCACCGCGGCTTCGCCGCCCGCTTGCCTCCTTCTGGTCTTCCCGGATGCCTCGCTCGTGCGCCAGGCCACGAAGGCCGGGCTCGACGTCCAGGTGATGCTCGACGAGCAACAGAACGCCGAGGACTTCCCGCTGTCCGGTGATCGAGTGATCCGTGCGGACGGCGGCTCCCGTGTGGAGGTCGCATCGGTGATTCGCCGGCTGGTCGGCGAGCACGGCGTCACGCACGTTCTCGACGGCGAGGGCTTCCCCGTGCGCCGGATCCTCCTCGAGACGGAGAATCCCGAGGGAGCCGATCCTTTTCGACGCGAGCTGCTTCCGATCGGGCAATCGGCGCGCAAAGCAACTGCGGTCCCGATGGTTGAGGAAACGGCAGAGGTGGTCGTCACCACGCTGACCGTGGACGGTATGCACCGAGTCGTCGGGTTCACCGCGCACCTGCCGGTGCCCGGCGGGCGGTCCTACATCTACCCGGCGAGCCTGCCCGAGATCAAGGTGGCGAGAGTCCGGGCGGCGGTCACCAGCATGCTCGACCTGTTCGGGCACGAATTTGGGCCGGCCCAGACCTGGGTCGCGCTCACCGGCGCGGAACCGAAGGTGCTGCGTTCCGAGCCGCGCTTCAGTGTCGACCAGATTTCGAGCCTGATCGAGATCGCCACGGGGTTCGACGTGCGGGTCGAGCTCTTCCGGGCCTTGGCCGGGGCGTCCTTGCAGCCGCCACGGCCACGATGGTTCGCGGCGGTGCGATTCTTCCGCCTACCCGGCTCCGCGCCTGAAGATGAGGAATCCTGCGTCTTCGCGGAGGGCGTTTCTCAAGAAAGTACGAGTGAGCGCCTTGACGCGACGCGAGCCGCCGCTATTGGCGGGGCGCGGCCCGGACACCATTTTTGTCCTTTTTGATAGAGTTCCCTTTGGCTTCCCTCGCCTAGGTATCCTAAGTGGAATTGATCGGTATCGCCCACGCTCAGTCTTGAGATCAAGTCGAGCAACGAGCACGAGGAGAGACCAAATGAGCGGCCAGATCCGATCCATTGCCCGGGCACGCACCATTCAGCTGCCGGTCATCTGGCGGCTCTGGGTGGCGGCGGCAGTGGCCGGAACGGCCGCCACCCTCGGCGTCGGACACCACGCGACCTCGTACGAGTTCCCGGCTGTCCACAGCCTGCACGTCGTCGCCGACGGCTCGAACGGTAACCCGGTGGCGGCATCCGGCGAGGGCCCCAACCTCTGACCCGGTCGGGCGGCCACATTCCGGCGGGGTCGGCCGAGGACAGCCGGCCACCGGCCGAAATCCCAGCGCGGGTGACGCTAGAACGGCGTTGCCCGCGCCCACCTCCGGCATTTCGTGAAACGACAGGTCGAGGACCATGGGTAACAGGGCGATTCCACCAGACTTCGGTGACCCGCGGCCGGCGGAAGATTCCGCGGATGTGTCCGGGCAGGTGCTGTTCTCGCGGATCGGACTGAGGATCCCGCAATCTCTCACCTATGAGAACTGGGCGAAGGCGGGCATTCAGATCGCACGGATTGCCGACTCGAGCGCCTGGTGCCTCGGTGACTGGCTGGTCTGTGGCAAGAGCCGATACCGCAACCGGTACCAGCATGCGATCGAGGCGGCCGGACTGGATTACCAGACGCTGCGCAATTACGCCTGGATCGCCTGCCGGTTCAAGCTCCCTCGACGGCGCGAACAGCTCAGCTTCCAGCACCACGCCGAGGTGGCCGCGCTGCTCGACGACGAGCAGGACCGCTGGCTGGACGAGGCGGAGCGACAGGGATGGTCTCGCAACCAGTTGCGCCAGAACCTGAAGGAATCTCGCGGAGCCACCCGGAACTCCCGAAGGGCCCGGGAGGCGGCGTTACCCCGCGTGACCGCCCCGCAGAATCAGATCCAGTGGTGGCGGTCGGCCGCCGAGCAGGACGGCCTGGATTTCGAGAAGTGGATTCTGGTCGCGCTGGACAGCGCGGCCCAGGCAACCCTCGGTTCAGGGCCGGACGACGGGTTGTTCGCCGATCCCACGACGCACGCCGCCTGACCGGGCGTACGCGGGCCCTCTCGGGTTCCGCCCGCGCGTTCAGATGCGAGCCTTCGGCGGGACGCCCATGTCGGCGAAGGTGTCCGTCGCCCGCCGCTGATGCTCCTGGCCCGCCTCGGTGTGCCCGAGGGCGATCTCGGCCTCCGCGAGACCAGCGAGCGCGCGGGCCTCGGCGATGCGGTAACCAATGGCGAGCGCTACGGTGTACGCGTCCTGGTGGTGGGTGACCGCGTCCGCGTAGCGACTCTGCGCCCGGCGCAACCTGCCCATGATGTTGTCGATCTCCACCTGCCGGATCGCTGTCCAGTGACTCCTGTGGTGCCCGAGCGCCAGTTCGGCGTACCGATGGGACAGGTCGTGGTCGCCCAGCAGATGGCGGGTGAGCGCCGAAACGGCGAAGACCATGGCGTACTCGCCCGCCGGAGAACCGAATTCCTCGACCAGCGCCCGGGCGTTGCTCAGTTGCTCGTCCGCCTCGAGATAGCTGCGTAGACCGAGGTGCGCCAAGGCAAGGTCGACGTAGGCCACGACCTGATGTTCGTAGACCTGCCTTTCGCCGTCCAAGGCCACCGCCCGGCCGGCAGCAGCGGCCGCCTCGGGATAGTGCTCCCATTGCTCGTACAGCGAGCTGAGGTTCACCAGAGACTCCGCTTCCATTCTGGCCGCCCCGAGCTCCCGCTTGATGCGGATCGCCTCCTGGAGCCTCGGTAGGGCATCGTCAAACCGTCCGAGGAACGCGTCCAGCAACCCCAGAATGCCGATGTCCTTCGCGATACTGGACCTGTCCGCCAGTTCGGTGGCGATATCCAGCGCTTCTGAGGCGGCCTGGACACCGGCTTCGAACCGGCCCAGCCTCCAATAGGCCAGCGCCATGTTGGACAGACTGAGCCGCAGCAACTCCCGATCTCCCAGCCGGCGGCACGAGATGACGGAGAGCCCGGCGATCTCGGCGAACTCGCGATACATGCCGACGGCGTCGAGTTGGCCGACGACGTTACGGGTGAGATGGGCGACATGCCGGTCGAATCCGCCGTCGATCGCGAGCACGACCGCTGCCTCGAGGGTCGGTCGTTCCCGCGCCAACCAGGCGCGGGCGTTCTTCTCGTCATTCAGCTGTGGCGGCACGGGAGGTGGGTTGGTGACACCGGTGGGAATGGGCTTACGGCCTTTGAGCAGACCTCGGGTGAGGATGTTGCACGCGTGATCGCTGGTGTGCACCAGATAGTCGAGCAGACCCTTGAGGGCGCTCGTCGCGTCACCGGTGTCACCCTGGTCGGTGGACTTCAGGAGTTGGCGCACAAAGCTGCGTACCAGGTCGTGGAACGCGTAGTAGCCGAACTCGTGCTGCTGTAGAAGGTGCGCGTCGAGCAGGGCCTCGAGCGTGTCTTCGGCCTCGGCCGGCAGGCAGCCGAGAAGCGCGGCCGCAGCGCTGACGTCGAGGTCTCGCCCCGGGTGCAGCCCCAGCAGGCGGAACGATGCGCGGTGCCGGGACTCCAGCCCCTCGTACGAGATCTTGAGCGTGAGTTCGACGCCACGCTCCTCCGAACGCAGCTCGTCGAGCCGCCGCGATTCATCGCTCATCCGGTCGACCAGGTAGGAGATCGACCAGCGGGGCCGGTTGGCCAGCCGGCTGAGTGCAATTCGTAGGGCGAGGGGCAGATGCCCGCACAGCTCGACCAGCTCGGCGACGGCCTCCGGCTCCCCGGCGGTGCGCTCCTTGCTCAGCACCGAGGCGGCCATGGCGGCGCTGTCCTCGCCACTCATCGTGCCGAGGGACATCCAGCGTGCCCCGTCGAGGTCGATCAGCCGAGTCCGGCTGGTGATCAGCACCAGTGACCGCGAGTTGGGCGGTAGGAGCGGCCGTACCTGGGCAACGTCGCTGACGTTGTCGAGTAAAAGGACGACGCTCTGGCCGGCGACGGTAGCCCGCCAGAAATCGATGCACGCCAGCGGTTCGTCCGGCAACCGGCTGACGGGCACGCCCAGCATCCGCAGCAGCGCGGTGGCCGCGGCGGCCGCCGACATCGGTTGTTCGGCCGGGGTGTAACCACGCAGGTCGAGATAGAGCTGCGCGTCGGGATAGCGCTCGGCCGCCGCGTACGCGGCTCGCACCGCGAGGGAGGTTTTGCCGGCACCACCCATACCATCGATCGCGATCACACAGGGGCCGCGGCTCAGGACGTCGTCGATGTACAGCTGGAGGCTTTCGAGCTCGCGCTTGCGACCGACGAAGTCCGCGAGGTCGTTGGGCAGGAAGCACGCTCTCGGCGAGGCCTCCAGTGCGGGCCGGTACCAGACCGGGCCCTCCGGCGCGGCGGCGGGTCCGGCGAGATCGGGGTCGTTGCGGAGGATCCGCTCGTGCAAGGCGGTGAGATCGGTGCAGGGGTCGATGCCCAGATCGTCGGCGAGCAACGAACGCACCTGGGCGAACTCCCCTAGAGCGTCGGCCTGCCGGCCGGAGCGGAACAAGGCGAGCATCAGCTGACCCCGCAGCCGTTCCCGCAGCGGTTGTGCGGCTACATACGCGCGCAGCTCGCCGACGAGTCCGGCATTCTCACCGCGAGCCAGACGCAGCGAGATCAGCTCCTCGATGCCTGCGTTCCGTCGTTCCTCAAGTGTCGCGCAGCTGCTCCTGATCAGCTGTCCGCCCTCATCCGCGAGCACCGGGCCCCGCCACAGTGCGAGAGCACGCTGGAGCTGGTCCGTCGCCGACTCGGTGTCCTGACCGGACGCCGCGGCCTTCGCGCCGGCGAGGAGCATGGAGAACTCCAGAAGATCCGACTGGTCCGTCGAGAGAACGGCCCGGTAGCCGGACGTCTCTGTGACGATGACCTCGGCGCCGCCCGGGATCAGCTGTCGCAGCGCGGCAACCGCCTTGCGCACCTGATGGGTGGCCGTCGCCGGCCCGAAGTCCTCCCAGACCGCGTCGACGAGCTGGGTGACGGTCAACACCCGTCCAGCCTCTAGCACCAGCGCCGCCAGCACCCGCTCCTGGACGACACCGTGCAGGCGGATGCGCTCGTCGCCGGACCAGGCCTCGATCGGCCCCAGGACATTGATCCGGAGGCCTGCCGGTCGGGCCTCCCGCCTGCTGTCGATGTTCACCCGCGTCAACGTTGACCAGGAAGGAACAGAGCGGAGAAATGGGCGTCAGGCAGGGAGATCATGTGGTCACGTCAATCCGGATGGTGAACTTTTTACCGTACGGTGCGTCGATCCTTGTGGGACCTACGAACCGGACTGTCTCAGATCGATGTTGTTCCGAGGTTGTTCCGACGTTGTTCCGACTCCGGGCATCGGGAGGTAGGCGAAGCTGTGAGGTCGAGAGTGGATTGGTCGCGATCTATCGTGGACGTACGCTGTGTCTGGCCCAGCTGCGGCCGGAAGTGCAGCGCCCAGAGTGCGGAATCCAGTCATGCAAGCGCTTGAGGTACAGCTCCTTGGGCCCGTGGAGCTGCGGAGCGGTGACCGGCCTCTCGACGCCGGCCCACGGCAGCGGCGGCATGTGCTCGCGGCCATCGCGGTGGACGCCGGTCGGCCGGTGCCGGTCGACGTCATAGTGGAGCGCGTCTGGGGCGAGCAGTCACCACCGCAGGCTCGCCGGTCCGTCCATGCCCACGTCGCCCGCCTCCGGCGCGTGCTCGAAGAGGCCGGCAGTAGTGGCGCGCTGGCGCACGACACCGTCGGATACTCGCTCGGCCAGGATGCGCTCGTGGTCGACCTGCACCGCTTCCGCGAGCTGACCGCGCAGGGCCACGAACATGCCGCCCTGCGACTCTGGCGGGGGGAACCTCTGACCGGTCTCGCCGGCGACTGGGCCGACCGTCTCCGGGTGATCTGGGA
>DASRYP010000098.1:0-2487 GCA_035687165.1 Actinoplanes sp.
GGAAGTAGGTGAACTGGGTGATCTCCAGCCCGTCCAGCCAGACCTCCCAGCCCAGGCCCCAGGCGCCCAGCGCGGGGGAGGCCCAGTTGTCCTCGACGAACCGCACGTCGTGCGCCGCCACGTCGATGCCGAGCGCGGCGAGACTGCCCAGGTAGAGCTCCTGCGGGTTGCCGGGGTCGGGCTTGAGGATCACCTGGAGCTGGGTGTGGGTCTGCAGGCGGTTCGGGTTCTCGCCGTAACGCGAGTCGTCGGGCCGCACGGACGGCTCGACATAGACGACCCGCCAGGGCTCGGGACCCAGGACGCGCAGGAAGGTGGCCGGGTTCAGTGTTCCCGCCCCGACCTCGGTGTTCATGGGCTGGACGGTCAGGCAACCCTGTGCTGTCCAGTACGCGG
Organism: Actinoplanes sp.; assembly: GCA_035687165.1. GTDB lineage: Bacteria > Actinomycetota > Actinomycetes > Mycobacteriales > Micromonosporaceae > Actinoplanes. The sequence continues at coordinate 397 of DASRYP010000098.1, forward strand.
TCAACCGGGCCAGCGCGTCCTGCATCGTGAGCATGGGACCGAAGTCTAGGTCGGGGCTCGCGCGGGTAGGTACGGAATATGCTCGCCGGAGATCTTTACGCCTTTCAGGACCTGCTCCCGGAGGACGAGGCCGCCGTGGTGCGGCGTGTCCGCGACTTCCTCGATGCCGAGGTGGTGCCGATCGCGAACGATTATTGGCGGCGGGCCGAGTTCCCGACCTACCTGATCAAGAAGTACGCCGACCTCGACATCGCGGACCGGCGGGGCTCCTCGTTGCTCAGCGGCTGGCTCGCCCTGGAGATGGCCCGCGCCGACGCGTCGATGGCCACGTTCTACGGCGTGCACGCGGGCCTGGCGATGGGCAGCGTCCGGCTGTGCGGCTCGCCCGAGCAGCAGGCCCGGTGGTTGCCGCCGATGGCCGCCTTCGACAAGGTGGGCGCGTTCGCCCTGACCGAGCCGACGGGCGGTTCGGACGTGGCGGCCGGCCTGCGCACGACGGCCCGCCGCGCGGGCGACGAGTGGGTGCTCGACGGGGCCAAGCGCTGGATCGGCAACGCGACCTTCGCCGACCTCATCGTGGTCTGGGCCCGCGACGTCGCCGACGACCAGGTCAAAGGCTTTGTCGTACGAGGTGACGCCGCCGGTCTGCGAGCCACCAAGATCGAGAACAAGATCGCCCTGCGTACGGTCCAGAACGCCGACATCGTCCTGACCGGGGTGCGCGTCCCCGAGGCCGACCGGCTGCAGAACGCGAGCACCTTCAAGGACACCGCGAAGGTGCTCCGCCAGACCCGCAGCGGCGTGGCCTGGGAGGCGGTCGGGGTGATGCTCGCCGCGTACGAGATCGCCCTGAACTACTCGAAGGAACGCCGGCAGTTCGGTCGCCCGATCGCGAAGTTCCAACTGGTGCAGGACCTGCTGGTGCGCATGCTCGGCAACGTCACGGGCGCGCTCGGCATGTGCGTGCGCCTGGCCCAGCTGCAGGACGCCGGCCAGTACCGCGACGAACACTCGGCCCTGGCCAAGGCGTACTGCACCACCCGCATGCGCGAAGTCGTCGGCTGGGCCCGCGAACTGCTGGCCGGCAACGGCATCGTCCTCGACTACAACATCGGCCGGTTCGTCGCCGACGCCGAGGCCCTCTACTCCTACGAGGGCACCCGCGAGATCAACACCTTGATAGTCGGCCGGGCCATCACCGGCGAGAGCGCGTTCGTCTGAGTGGCGGTCCCGCCGGAGACCCGCCTCACGACTGTCTGGTCATCGGGGGTTCGGTGGTGGAAAGGTGCTGTTCATGTGGGGGTGGGTGCGCGCGCGGGACCCGCAGCTGATCATCGTGCGGCGGGCGGTTCGGGTCACGCTGGTCGCGTGTCTCGGGTTCTACGTCTCCCGGTTCGTCATCGGCAGCGCGGCGATGGCGCCGTACGCCTTGTTCGGGGCGGTTGCCCTCGGGGCGCTGTCGCAGATTCCGGGGTCGCCGAAGCAGCGCTCCCGGACGCTGATCGCCGTGCTGCCGGTCGCCTGGGCGCTCGTGACGGCCGGCACCTTGCTGTCGGTGAACAACTGGGCGGCCGCCGCGGGCATGTTCGTGCTCGGGTTCACCGTCAGCTTCGTGGGCGTCGGGGGGCCGCGCCTGGTCGGACTGGCCGCCGGCATGCAACTGCTCTACATTCTGCCGTGCTTCCCACCGTACGATCCGGGGTCGCTCTTGTGGCGTCTGGCCGGCGTCACCCTGGCCGTGGTGCTGCTCGCCGTCGCCGAGCGGGTGTTCTGGCCCGACCCCACGCCCGTGCCCTACCAGCATCGCCTCGCCGACGCGGTCACCCTGCTCGGCGCGTGCCTGGACGCGCTGGCCGACGACTGGTCCGGCGACAAGACCGGCCGGGACCGGCTGGCCGCGCTGGTGCCTGAGGCGACCGACGCGGCCGACGCGCTGCGGCCGCTGCGGCTGCCACCCATCGAACGGCCGGCCTCGGCCGGGCGCCACGACCGGGCGCTGGCCTCCGCCGCCGGCACCGCGCGGCTTCTGCTCGGCGGCGTGATCGACCTGTACTTCACCGAGAACCACCAGGCGCTCACCCGCGACGCCGC
>DASRYP010000099.1:0-3149 GCA_035687165.1 Actinoplanes sp.
GTTTCAACCCGCCTCCGATCTCGCCGCCCGGTGGTGGGGGCGGTGGCCTTGGTGGCGGTGGTGGTGGCGGTAGCTTCAACCCGCCACCCATCTCGTCCCCTCCCGGCGGCGGCATCGGCGGCAGTGGAACAGGCGGTGGCGGCACAAACGTGCCGTCGTTCACGCCGCCGCCCCTCTCCGGCGTCGGCGGCGGGACCGGTGGTGGTGGTGGTGGATTCGTGCCCCCGGAGATCCCGAACCCCCCGGCCGGCGGCACCGGTACCGGTGGCTCGTCGAAGCCGGGTGGCGTCGGCGGCGGAACCGTGCCACCGTTCGTCCCGCCCAGCATTTCCGCACCGCCGCCCTCCGGAGGACTCGGTGAAACGTCCAGGCCTCCGGTTGGGTCGGGCGCCGGCACCGGGGCAGGCGGGGTCAGGCCTCCCGTCGCACCGGTCGGCGGTGTCGGAGGAGTCAGACCTCCCGTAGCGCCGGACGGCGTCTTCAAACCCCCGGCGATCTCCCCGGTGCCGGAGAAAACCCCCCTCGGCGGCAGCGGTGTCACCATGCCGGGAGCAGGAGCGCCCGGAGCTCCGGGCTCCGGCCAGCCGCAGAGTGGCGGCGGGGTGAGCCTGCCGGACGCACCGGATGCCGGCGGCCTGCTGGAGGGCGACGGGTCGGATTGGCATGTGCCACCCATAGGTGGCGTTAACATTCCGGCTGCGCCTGGTGGGGCGAATCCTGGTGGGGCGGGCTTGGGTCCGATGGCGGGGATGCCGGGTGGGCCGGGTTCTGGGCAGCCGTCGGGTGGCGGTGGCGGGGTGAGCTTGCCGGATGCCCCGGATGCGGGTGGCTTGCTGGAGGGCGACGAGTCGCATTGGCAGGCGCCGACGGCGGGTGTGGACATGCCGGCCGCGCCTGGTGGTGCGAATCCCGGTGGTTCCGGTCTGTCCGGCCCGATGCCGGGTGGCCTGCCCGGCGCCCCCGCTGCCCCTGCTGGCGCTGGTCCGGTGAGCCTGCCGGAGAAGCCGGAGAAAGCGGCCTTGATCAAGAGCAGCCAGGAGGATTGGCAATCCGAAGCGGTCGAGGGTGTCGACGCCCCGGGCGGAACGGCTCCGGGCGTACCGGTTATGGGCTTGCCAGGTGTCCCGGCGGCCGGCGGCGCGTCTGCTCCGGCGAATGGTGGCACCCCGCCGTCGAACGGCAAGGACACTCATCCGTCGGCGAAGTCCGGCCGCGACAAGGCTCCCGCGCCGGCCACTGAGGACGAGTACGAGGAGGGCACGAAGCGACCGTTCGGCGCGGTGGCGCCGATCGCGGGCGTAGGCCTGGTGGCGGCGACGACCCGCCGCACCGACGCCGAGCGGGAGGAGGCCGAGCGTTCCGACGCCTCGGGTTTGCTGACCGAGCAGGCCGAGCGGTGGTCCCCGGCGTCGGCGGCTGTCCGTGTCCCTGCTGACGGAGACCACATCGCCCTGGTGGGAGCCGACGAGCAGGGTGGTGGGAGTGCCGAGTGGGACGACACCGACGGCACGTGGTGGCTGACTGGCGACAACCGGGACGACGAGCGGGACGACGATGCGTGACCAGGACAACAGCGACCTCGCTCCCCGGCGCCCGGTCTGGCGGCCGAAGCGCCCGACAGCCACTGAGTCGAACCAGGATGAGAAGTGGAACCAGGATGAGAACCCGACGCGCTCCGGCGGCCCGGTACTCACCGTGGACGAGCGCTATGAGCTGATGAAGGCCCGGAAGCGCGAGATGGACGAGGCGAAGGCCCGGGCCGAGGCCGAGGCCGCGGAGAAGGAGCGGAACGAGAAGCCACCGCTGCCCGGCGGCGACGACGACGAGGACGAGCAGAAGATGCTGGAGCGGTTCCGCAACGACCGCTACTCGGTGAAGTTGCTCCGCCAGCAGGACGATGCCTGGGGTGGGCGCGGCGACGATGCGGGCGCGCTCGGATGAGCACGGTCACGGTCAAGCGGCCGCCCCGGGCCAGCGGTCCCGACGGTCCCGAGGGTGAGATCGAGCTGCAGGAGCCGCCGCTGATGGCGGAGGAAGCGCCGCTCGACTTCCGCTCGTTCGCGATGATCGTGCCGATGGGCCTCGGCATGGGCGGCATGGTCGCTATGTTCGGCCTCTACAGCCGGGCGCCCATCATGTACGTCATGGGCGGCGTGATGGCCGTCGGCATGCTGCTCATGGGTGTGCTCCAGATCGGCCGGTCGGCCGCCGAGCGTAAGCGCAAGATGCGCGGCGAGCGGCGCGACTTCCTGCGCTACATCACCCAGCTCCGCAAACAGGCTCGCACCGCCGCGGCCCAACAGCGCGAGTACGTGCTCTGGAACAACCCGCAGCCGAGCTGGCTCTGGTCGCTCGCGATGGGCAGCCGGATCTGGGAGCGCCGTCCGAACCACGAGGACTTCGGGCGCGTACGCATCGGGCTGGGCCGCCAGAGTGCGCTGCTGAACTTCATTCCGCCCACCACCAAGCCGATCGAGGACCTCGAGCCGCTCTCGTCCATCTCGCTGCGGCGCTTCTCCGAGGCGTACCGGTCGGTCGGTGGCATTCCGGTCTCGGTCGGGCTGCGCAGCTTCACCAGCATCGAGCTGGAGGGCGACATCGAACCGGCCATCGATCTCGTCCGGGCGATGGTCGCGCAGCTCGTCACGTTCCACGCCCCGGACGAGGTGCGGGTCGCGGTGCTGGCCACCGAGGCGCACCGCGGGCCCTGGGAATGGGTCAAGTGGCTGCCGCACAACGCGCACCCGACGGTGGCCGACACGGCCGGGCCGGTGCGGCTCTTCGCGAGCAGCCACGACGACCTGATGGACCTGCTCGGCCCCGAGGTGACCGACCGCGGCGACCACGACGACTCGGCCCGCCCGACCACGTCGGAGCCGTTCGTCGTGGTGCTCGCCCACCTGGCCGACCTGCCGCCGAGCTCACGGCTGCTCGGCACCGGCATCCGTAACGTGGTGCTGCTCGACCTGACCGGCACGATGCCCGGCGGCCCCAAGGTGCTGCGCCTGACGATCGACGGCGACCGGGTCAAGTACCCCGCGGGGGAGTCGACCGGCTCGGCGGTGCGCGACGCGTTCGGCGCGGAACCGGCGCTCGCGCTGGCCCGCGTCCTGGCACCCAAGCGCACCAGCGGCACGCTCGACGTCGTG
>DASRYP010000100.1:0-3311 GCA_035687165.1 Actinoplanes sp.
CAGCTCGGCCGTCTCGACGTACGTGTAAGGGACGCCCGGACCGCCGGCCAGCGCGACCACCGGACGCTGCTCGAACACTTCTCCCCCGGCCGCCTCGGCGGGGGTCCAGATCGGGCCGGGCAGGGCGGGGGCCGAGCTCGCCAGACCCAGGACGCGATCGAGGTCGAGGCCATCGGCGACCGCCTCGCCGAGACGGCGTACGGCACGGCTCGCCTCGACGGTGCGATGCGCAACCGGCACCGGGCCGTGTGCCCGCGCGGGCAGCACGTTGGGCAGATCGCCGCGGCGCAGCGAGCCGAGCACGGGCATGCCGATGTCGTCCAGGGCGGTCCGCAGCATTTGCTCGTGGCGGGGGGACGCGACCCGGTTGAGGACGACCCCGCCGAGGTGGACCATCTCGTCGAACATGCGGAAGCCGTGCACGAGGGCGGCGATCGAGTGGCCCATCGAGGCGACGTCGACGACGAGCAGGACCGGCGCCCGGAGCGCGGCGGTGACCGCGGCGGTGCCGTCGATCTCGGGCTGGCCGGTGAGCGAGTCGAACAGGCCCATCGCGCCCTCGATCACCGAGAGTTGCGAGCCGGACGCCCCGTGCAGGAAGAGCGGAGCGATCCGCTGCGCGCCGACCAGGCGCGGGTCGAGGTTGCGGCCGGGGCGGCCGGCGGCGAGACCGAGGTACGCGGCGTCGGTGTGGTCGGGCCCGACCTTGAACCCGGCGGCCGAGACGCCCCGGGCCGCGAAGGCCGCGAGCAGGCCGACCGCGATGGCGGTCTTGCCGTGTCCCGAGGCGGGGGCGCTGACGACCAGACGAGGCTGGGCGCTCATCAATGACTCTCCCGGATGCGTGTGCGGCCTCGTCGAACTGCTTCGGTCGACCGGCGGATCGGCGCTCGACCGCCGGACCGGTGAGGTCGGCGGCCGGAGTGGGACAGTACCCGGCTCCGGCAGACGTCACCCGGGCGACGGGTAGCCTCGTTGCGTGTACCGCTTCCTGCTGAGCCCGCGTTGGCTGGCCGCGGCCGCGCTGGCGGTGGCCGCCGCGGTGGTCATGGTGATGCTGGGCAACTGGCAGTTGCGACGCTACGAGGAACGTAGCGCGATCAACGACCGGATCGACGCGGCCGACTCCGTGGCGGCGGTTCCGCTCACCTCGGCGTTGGCGAGACCGGCGGCGCCCGGCGCGGCCGGCCAGTCCCCCGGCAAAGACCTGGCCTGGTCAAAAGTGACGGTGACCGGCAGTTACGACCCGGCCCACGAGATCCAGGCGCGAGGCCGCACGGTCGACGGGGACGTCGGCTTCGAGATCGTCACCCCGCTCGTGCTGGCCGACGGCACGGCGGTGCTGATCGACCGGGGCTGGGTGCCGGCGCCGGCGGGTGGAGCGCTCGCGGCGCCCGCGGTGCCGACCGCGCCGACCGGCCAGGTCACCGTGGTCGGCCAGCTCCACCTGTCGGAAAGTCGACCCACGCCGATCGAACGCCGCGATGGGCGGCTGGACACCCGGCGGATCACCCTGTCGAAGATCGCCCCTGAGCTGCCCTACCCCTTGTACGGGGCATACGTGCTGCTCAGGGAGCAGACCCCGACGGGGGACGAGGCGTTCGTCCCGATCCCGATCGACCACGAGGACTCGTGGCAGAACGGGGGGTACGCGGTGCAGTGGTGGCTCTTCGCCTGCATGGCGTTGGCGGCTTACGTCTACTACGCGCGCAAGGACGCCCAGGGCAAGGCCGCTGAGCACTCCCCGGCCGACGACCGCCCTCGCAGCGGCAAACGGGCCGCGACCGTCGGTGATCGGGTGGAAGAAGCCGATCGGCGACGGGCCGCCGCGGGTGATCGGGTGGCGGAAGCGGACCGGCGACGGGCCGCCTCCGGTGACCGCGTCTCGGACGCCGACCGGGCCCGCGAGGCTGCCACCAAGGACTGACCGACCGCCCGTTCTTACTCAATCCACGGGGCGGCCGCCGATCGCGCGGACGGTGTCGATCGTGTCGGCCTCGGCGGCCGGCTTGTCGTCGCGGTAGCGGAGGACTCGGGCGAAGCGCAGAGCGACGCCGCCCGGGTAGCGCGGGGACGTCTGCACGCCGTCGAAAGCGATCTCGACGACCTGGACGGGGCGGACCCGGACCACCCAACCGTCGTCCCCGGTCTTCAGCTCCTGGAAGCGCTCGGTCTGCCAGCGCAGCAGCTTGTCGGTGAGGCCCTTGAACGTCTTGCCGAGCATCACGAACTCGCCTGTGCGCGGGTCGAGAGCGCCGAGGTGCAGGTTGGAGAGCCAGCCCTGGCGACGGCCGTGACCCCACTCGACGGCGAGGACCACGAGGTCGAGAGTGTGCCGCGGTTTGACCTTGACCCAGGCCGAACCGCGGCGACCGACGTCGTAGGGGGCCTCGGCGGCCTTGACGACCACGCCCTCCTGCCCAGCGGCGAGCGCGGCGGCATAGGCCGCGGCCGCCTCTTCCTCGCTGGTCACGGTGGTGCGGCCGACGACCAGTTCGGTGGGCAGGGCGTCGGCCAGCGCCGCCCAGCGCACCCGGCCCGGCTCGTCGAGCAGGTCGGCGCCGTCGAGGTGGAGAACGTCGAAGAAGAACGGCACGAGCGGGAGCGGAACGACTCCACGGCCGGCCGCGTTCCGGGCCGCGGCAGCATTCGCACCTCGGTCGGCGGCGGTGCCTCGGGTCGCGGCCCGACTGGAGGTCTCCTGGAAGGGGCGGGGCCGGCCGGAGGCGTCGAGGGTCATCGCCTCGCCGTCGAGCACGGCCTCGCGCAGCGGGAGCTTGCGCATCGCCTCGACCACCTCGGGCACGCGGGCGGTGATGTCGTCGAGGCTGCGGGTGAAGACGGCCACCTCGGCGCCGGAGCGGTGCACCTGGATGCGAATGCCGTCGAGCTTCGCGTCGACGGCAGCGGGCATGCCGGTGGCGAGCACGGCGGCGCTCACGTCGGGCGCGCTCTGGGCCAGCATCGGGGTGAGCGGCGTGCCGACCCGCAGGTGGATCTCGGCGAGCGCGGGGGCGCCCCCGGTGAGCGCCGCGACGGCGACCTGCTTGAGATCGCCCGAGAGGAGCAGCGCCCGGCGGACGGCGGTGAGCGGCACCCCGGCTGCCTTGGCGATGGCGTCGGCGAGCAGACCGGCCTGGGCGCCCTGACGCAGTTCGCCGCTGAAGAGACCAACGAGCAGGCGCTGCTCCTCGGCGGTCGCCGCGCCGAAAAGGGCGGCCAGCAGGTCACGCCGCCGGGCCTGGGAGCCCGCACCGTTGACCACCGCGATCTCGGCGATCGCCGAGTCGACCGCGTCGACGGTCAGGGTC
>DASRYP010000101.1:0-6090 GCA_035687165.1 Actinoplanes sp.
AGCGGACTCACGCGGGGCGACGTCGTTATCTGCTCGTTACCTTTGAGGCATGACGCTGCAGGGCAACACGGTGGTCATCGATCTGGGTCTGGAACGTGGAGAACCTGATTCGTACGACTCGCCGCGACGCTCGACGTTCCCGGGCTGGTTTCCCGCCGCGGTCCTGACCGTCCTCGTGCTGCTCACGGCGAGCGCCTCGATCTCGCCCGCCGAGCCGGCTCTGACCGAGGTGTTCAGCCTGCAGATCGGCCCGGCCGACGCGTACGCGATCGCCGACGACGACCGGCTGCTCGCCCAGACGTACGGCATGCTCAGCTCCTACGACCTGCGTGCCGGCGTGACGCAATGGGAGGCCGGGCAGACCGCCCCCGCCTTCCGTCTGCGGCTGAGCTCGGACCTGATCCTGATGCGGCCGTGGACCATCGGCTCCCGCGACCCCGGCACCACCGCGATCTCCCGCGCCGACGGCACCTCGCGGTGGAGCCGGCGCGGCAACGTCGTCACCCTCGCCGGGTCGCCGACCCTGCTCGCCGTCACGCCGGTGCGCAGCATGGGTGGCGTGGGCCGGCGGGTGCAGGGGCCGGTCGAAGCGATCGACCCGTTGACCGGGCACGTCCGCTGGAGCGTCGAGGTGCCGTCGAGCGCCGTGCTCCTCGGGCTGCCCGTGCCGGGCGACGCCGGTACCCGGATGCTGCTGGTCCACGACGACCGCACAATGGCCGTGCACGATCTGGTCACCGGGGAGCGGCTGGTGGTCGGAGCGGTACCGGCGGCCGACTACCACCCGACGAACCCGACGGTGGTCGACGGGGTCATCCTGCTGCGGCATCCGGGCCGGCCGAACATGGAGATCTCGGCGTACGACCCGGTGACGCTGCGCAACCTCTGGGCGCAGCCGGCCGAGGGGACGTACGAGATCGAGGCCTGCGGGGTTTTGGCCTGTCTGACCGGCCCGGACGGGATGCGCGCGATCGACCCGGCGACCGGGGACGTGCGCTGGACCGCCCCGGGCTGGCGAGGACTTCAGCAGTTCGGGAGCCTGTACGTCGCCTTCGGGTCGGCCGAGGACACCCTGCCGCTGGGCCTGATCGATCCGGACACCGGGGGACTCGAGGTCGACCTGTCCGGATGGCGTCCGGTCAGCGGTCCGGTCGGCCAGGACTACCTGCTGGTCACCCGCTCCGTCGAACCTGGAGGCCGTACGATGGTCGCCGTCGCCCGACCGGGTGAGAGACACCCGCGGCTGCTGGGGCCGCTCCCGGACGGCACGGGCGACTGCCAGGCCGCTACCGAGCGACTGGTCTGCCGGTCGATGTACGGTCGGCTCGTCGTCTGGGCGTACAGCCTGAAGGGATAACCGTTGGCGCTGATCGAGCTGGACCTGACCGCCCAGCCCGACCGCACGCCCGGCTCCCGGCCGCCCGCCCGGCGTTACCGCGTCCCCGGCCTGCTGCTGGCCGCCGTCCTGCTGCTCACCGCCGGCGGGGCCGCGCCGGTCGTGCCGGTGCTCTGGCGCTATCTCGGCGAGGTGCCTGCACCTGGCGTCCCGGCCGCACCCTTCGCCCTCGCCGGTGGCCGGGTCTACACCTCGTCGGCCGGCGCCGAGCGGGTCACCACCGCCTGGAGCCTGACCGAGCCGCCGCGCCGGCTGTGGAGCGCCCGCCTGCCGAGCCCGGACAGCGCCGAGCCGGACGACTACAGCTGGGGCGGTCCGGAGGTCGTCCCGGCCGGTGCCGTGGTGGTGCTCGGCACCGGCCGGGACACGACCGTCGTCGACGCGGTGACCGGCGCCGTCCGATGGACCGCGAAGAAGCCGCTCACGCCGCTGTCCGATGGCCGCACCGCGCTCACGCTGGACCATGTGTTCCGCGCGGGCACCCGCTATGACCAGGCGTCCGGGGCGCCCGGCCAGCTCTACTTCTCGGCCACCGGCGAGCCGCACACCGAGCCGCCGCTCCGCACCGAGCTGCACGGCGTCGACCTCGGCTCCGGCCGGACGCTGTGGACGGTGACCGCCGCCGGTTCGGTGAACGTGATGGTGGTGCCGGGCGCGAAGCCGGCGGTGCTGCTGCTCTCGTCCGACCGGCTCCGGCGCATCGACGGCGCGACCGGCGCCGTCGTCCGGAACGTGCCACTGCCCGCGGTGGACGGCGACGGTCCGAGCGAGGGCGAGCTGATCGACGGACTGATCATGGTCCACTACGGCCGCGACGGGGTCGTCAGGCACGAGGTGGCGTACGACCCGGAGACGCTCGAAAGGCGCTGGTCGCATGCGGTCCCCGAGACCATGCTCGACGCGGCCCACTGCGGCGACCTGCTCTGCCTGGGCGGCCGGCACACCCTCGACGTGCTCGATCCGCGCACCGGCGTGGCCCGGTGGCGGGCCCCCGCCGACGTCGACCTGATCCGCAGCGGCGACTACGTCCTCGAGCTGGGCAGCGACTCCGGTGTGTCGGTGCGCCTGGTCGACCCGGCCACCGGCGCAACCCGCGTCGACCTGGCCGGCTGGCGTGGCGAGGTGGTCGGGAGCGCCGGCGGGCCGATCGTGTTGCGGCGCAGCCTCGACGCCGGGGCCAGCGCGTTCGGCGTGGTGCTGCCTCGGCACGACGCCGTCCAGCCGCTCGGCGTGACCGGCGACCCGATCAGCGATTGCACCTCCGACGAGCACTACGTGACCTGCCGGGCCGACGACGGCCTGCGAATCTGGGCCTACCGGGCCTGATCCCCCTCGGCGCACACTGGGCGGGGGTGCGCCCATGAGCAAAGTGATCGAACTGGGCGACGTGGCCCGCGCGGCGCCCGTCCTGGTCGAGTCCGACCGGCTCGTCCCGCGCCGGGCCCTGCTGGCGGTGCTGTCCGTCGCGCTGCTCGCCCAGGTGACGGCGGGGACGCCGCAGCCCGCCGCGGCCGCGCCCACCATCGTCCCGGCCCGGCTCGGCGACACCATGTTCCTCGGCGATGAGCGGATGGTGCTGGTCAGCGGCTCGGCGTGGATCGTCGCCCAGGCGAACCGGCGGGTTGTGAGCTCCTACGAGCTGCCCAGCGCGCGGCTGGTCAGCCGCACCACGGTCACGGTCTCGGGCGGCATCAACCAGGTCCTCCTGGCCGACGAGACGGTGGTGGTCTCCTACCAGGTCGACGCGAGCGGCGTCTGGGCCACCGTGGCGGTCACCGAGGGCACCGACCAGACCCGGTGGCGGCACACCGCACGTCTGATCGCGGTCGCGCCGGCCGAGGGGCTGGTGCTGCTCGGCTCGGACGAGGAGGTGAGCGGCGTCGACCTGCGTACCGGGCGTGCTCGCTGGTCGCTGCCCCGGCCCCGGTACGGCTACATCGCCGAGACCGGGTGGGTGGGCGACTACCCGCGCTGGCTGGTGCTGCTCAGCGACTCGGGCCGGCTGGAGAGCTACGACCCGCACACCGGGGCGCTGATCGCGACCCGCACGGTGGCGCCGCGGGCCGGACACGTGAACGGGCTGATCTGGCCGGTCGACGACCTCGTCATGGCCGACGACGGCGGGCCGGGATTCGGGGCGTACCGGCTGCCCGATCTCACCCCGCTGTGGCACACCGACGCCGACATCTCGAAGACCTGGATGCAGGCCGGCTGCGGGCGACTGATCTGCACCTTCCGGCACCAGCGGGGGATGACCGCGATCGAACCGCGGACCGGGCGCGAGTTGTGGCGGTCCGAGCTCTGGGCGTACGCGGCCGGGATCGGCGACTTTCTGCTGGCCACCCGGGCTGAGCGGGGCGTGGACGAGCCCGGTCTCTGGGTGATCGACCCGGCCACCGGGCAGTCGAGGGGAAACTTCGGGCGGTGGGAGTATCTGGCGGCAACCGGGGACGGGCGGTTCTACGCCAAGCTCGACGTCCGCGGGTCGTACCTCGTGCACTACGCGATCCTCGACCCCGCCACGATGTCGGTCCGGCTGCTCGGCACGGCCGACGAGGTCTCGAACAGCTGCCAGGCCGTCGCGGGGCTGTTCATCTGCCGCCTGGTCGACGCCTCGGTTGCCCTGTGGCCGCTTCGGTAGCCTTCCCTTACGGCCTCTTCACGTCCGGTCGGCGAGGCTGTGCCCGGCGGTTCGATGGAGGTCTGCGGTGCGTGTGCTGGTGGTGGAGGACGAGCGGAACCTCTGTGACGCGATCGCGCGCGGGCTACGGCGCAAGGGGATGGCGGTCGACGTCGCGTACGACGGGCTGCAGGGCCACGAGATGGCCTATGTGACCCGGTACGACGTCGTGGTGCTCGATCGCGACCTGCCCGGCATGCACGGCGACGAGATCTGCGCGGCCCTGGTCGAGTCGGGGATGCTCACCCGGGTGCTCATGCTGACCGCCAGCGGCACGGTCGCCGACCGGGTCGAGGGGCTGCAGCTCGGCGCCGACGACTACCTGGCCAAGCCGTTCGCGTTCGAGGAACTGGTGGCCCGGGTGCAGGCGCTCGGTCGGCGGGCCACTCCGGCCGCGCCGCCCGTGCTGATCGTCGGCGATCTGGTGCTCGACCAGACGCGCCGGGTGGTGACCCGCGGCGGCACGCCGATCGAGCTGACCAACAAGGAGTTCGGCGTCCTCGAGGAGCTGCTCAAGGCGCGGGGCGGCGTCGTCTCGAGCGAGGAGCTGCTGGAACGGGTCTGGGATGCCAACACCGACCCCTTCACCACGACCGTCCGGGTGACCGTCATGACGCTGCGCAAAAAGGTCGGCGACCCGCCGCTGATCGAGACCGTGGTCGGTGCGGGTTATCGCGTACCGGAACCGGTCGTCCTCTCATGACGGTCTACCTCGGCCGGGCCCGTCGCGGTCGCGGTTTCACCCTGCGGCCCACCCTGCGGCTGCGGCTCACGCTGCTCAACGGCATCCTGCTGGTCGGCGCGGGGGCGATCCTCGTGCTGCTGGCCTGGCTGCTGGTGGGCGACGTGATGCACCCCGGGGTGGGGCTGCGGCCCGGCTCGACCGTGCAACTCGCCGACGGGACGATCGCCGACGCGGTGCAGTGGCAGAGGACGCTGGTCGATTCGGCGTCGCGCGAGGTGCTGGTCAAAGGACTGGTGGCGCTCGTGGCGATCGGGATCATCGGTATCGCCGGGGCCTACGCGGTGGCCGGGCGGGCGCTGCGGCCGCTGCACAACGTCACCCAGACCGCGCGGCGGCTCGGCGAGGAGACGCTCGACCAGCGCATCCGCTACTCCGGGGCGGACGACGAGGTGGCCGAGCTGGCGCGCACGTTCGACGCGATGCTGGACCGGCTGGCCGGGGCGTTCGAGTCGCAGAAACGCTTCGTGGCCAACGCCTCGCACGAACTGCGGACGCCGCTGGCGGTGATGCGCACCGAGATCGACGTGACGTTGAGCGACGACGAGGCCGACGTGGCCGAGTACCGCCGGATGGCCAAGGTGGTGCGCAACGCCTCGGAGCGGGCGAACGGCCTGGTGGACGCGTTGCTGGTACTGGCCCGCTCGGAGGCGCAGTCGGGGCGGCGGCTGGTGCGGAAGGTGCCGGCCGACTTGGCGCTGAGCGTGACGAGCGCGTTGTCGGCAGTGAAGGCGGAGGCGGAGCGGCTCAAGCTCGACGTCACCACCGACCTGGGGGAGGCGACGGTGGTGGGGGATCCGTCCTTGCTCGACCGGTTGGCGGGAAACCTGATCGAGAACGCGATCCGCTACAACCACCTGCTCGGCCGGCTGTGGGTGCGTACCGAGACGGTCAACGGGCAGGCCCGGCTGGTGGTCGGGAACACGGGCTACGAGGTGGAGCCCGGGGACGTGCCGGGCCTGTTCGAGCCGTTCCGGCGGGGCGGCTGGGAGCGTACGGGGTCGCGCGGCTCGGGCCTGGGCCTGTCGATCGTGCGAGCGGTCTGCGACGCCCACGGCGGGACAGTGTCCGCGGTGGCCCAGGACGGCGGGGGCCTCGAGGTGACAGTCTCCCTGCCGACAGCGGACCTGACACCCGTGGTGGCCGCGACCGCGACCGTGCCACGAGCAAAGTTGGCCTGACGCCTCCATCCGACCACCCGCAGCGCGTGCCTCGAACATCCAGGGCGATGGGCCCCGATCGCCGGTGCGGGACCTATCGCCTCCCGTGTCA
>DASRYP010000102.1:0-6570 GCA_035687165.1 Actinoplanes sp.
GGCGATCCGCCGGAACGGGCTCGCCCGGAGTCGGATCGAAGGAAAGCGCGGCCGGTCCCACCCCGGGCAGGCGCATGGCCACCCGGTAGGCGCCGCCGTCCCGCAGGCGCCGGCGCACCTCGCGGGCCGAGAGCGCGCCCGCATAGCTGAGCCCGCGCGGGCCGGGCAGCCGCGAGAACGCGAGGCCCGGCGGCCCGCAGAACATCGCCCCCGCGTAGGTGCCGCCGAGGTCTTCCAGCACCGCACCGATCGTGGCGAGCACCGGCTCCCCCGGCTCGCGGTCCGGCCAGAGCCCGAACGACAGGAAGACCCCTCCCGGCCAAATGGACGCGTCTGTCATGTCTGATGAACGCCCCGGACCGCACCGAGGGTGCGGCTACCGCGTCTCTTTCAACTCACGCGTGGCGATCCGGCTGTCCAGCACACCGCATGCCTGGGACCGTGATGCTGAGAGTGGGCTGAGAGAGGCCCGGAGTGTCTCAGGGTTTAGCCGGATCCGGACAGGTGCGCTCACTTCCTACCCTGGAGCCGTGACCATCATCGCGACAGAGTCGCTTACCAAGACGTACGGCGGCGGGGTGACCGCCCTCAGCGCGCTCACCGTCGACGTCGAGGCGGGCGTGATCGGGCTGGTCGGGGCCAACGGCGCCGGCAAGAGCACGTTTATCAAGATCATGCTTGGGCTCACGGAGCCGAGCAGCGGGGACGTGCGGGTGTTCGGGCTCGACCCGGTGAGCGAGACCGATCAGGTGCGGGCGCGGGTCGGCTACATGCCGGAGAACGACTGCCTGCCGCCCGACGTGTCGGCCGCCGAGTTCGTGACCCACCTGGGCCGGCTCAGCGGGCTGCCCAAGACGGCGGCGCGGGAGCGGGCCTCCGAGGCACTGCGGCACGTCGGGCTCTACGAGGAACGCTACCGCCAGATCGGCGGCTACTCGACCGGCATGAAGCAGCGCGTCAAGCTCGCCCAGGCGCTGGTGCACGACCCGGACCTGCTGCTGCTCGACGAGCCGACCAACGGCCTCGACCCGGCCGGGCGCGACGCCATGCTCAGCCTGGTGCACCGCATCGGGCACGAGTTCGGCATCTCGGTCGTCGTCTGCTCCCACCTGCTCGGCGAGGTCGAGCGCATCTGCGACTCGCTGATCGCGATCGAGGGCGGCCGCCTGCTGCGGGCCGACCGGATCTCGGCGATGACCGCCGTCTCCGACGTTCTGGCCGTCGAGGTCAGCGAGGGCACCGAGGAGCTCCTCGACAAGCTGGACGGGCTCGGCCTCCAGGTCCGCCGCGAGGGGCGGCTGCTGCTCGTGCCGCTCACCTCCGATTCCGCGTACGACTCGATCCTGCGCGCCGTCGCCGAGCTCGACCTTCCCCTGCACCGTCTGGACCAGCGACGCCACCGGGTGGCCGAGCTCTTCACCTCGAAGGAGACGGCCGATGTCTGAGGCCGGCGTCATTCACGACATCGGATACCAGCGGTACGAGGGCCCGCGGCTGGGCCGGTCCGCCGTGTTCGGCGCGATCTACCAGCACGGGCTGCGTGCCTCGTTCGGGCTGGGCCGCTCGGCCAAGGCGAAGATCTTCCCCTGGCTGGTGGCGGGCATCGTCGTCCTGGTCGCGGTGATCAACGCCGCCGTCCTCGCGTACGCCAAGGTCAAGCTCTTCGACTACTACACCTTCGACGACACGATGAGCTGGCTGGTGATCTTCTTCGTCGCGATCGTCGCGCCGGAGCTGGTCTCCCGGGACATGCGTTCGGGGGTGCTGCCGCTCTACTTCAGCCGGCCGCTGCGCGCCTTCGACTACATCGGCGCCAAGTGGACCGCGCTGGTCACGGCCGTCTTCCTGCTGCTCGGCGTGCCGCAGTTCATCATGTTCCTGGGCGCCGCCTTCACCACCGACGACGGGGCCAAGGGGGTCGGGAACGAGATCCTGCGCCTGCTCCCGGGCTGGGGCTACAGCCTGCTCTGGGCCGTGGTCTTCGCCTCGATCAGCCTGCTGATCGCGTCGGTCACCGGCAAGCGCGCCTTCGCCGCCGGCGGCATCGTCGCCTTCTTCCTGATGACCGCGCCGGTCGTCGGCGTCCTGAGTATCCTGCCGTCCAGCACCGCCCAGCACCTGGCCGGGCTGGCCAGCCCGATGTCGCTGCTGGTCGGCGTCCAGAGCTGGCTGCGCGGCAAGAACGACCTCGGCATCGACGTGGGCGACTTCGGCGTCATCTACGGCATCGAAGCGTTCTGCCTGGTCTCTGCCGCTCTCCTGCTGTTGCTGGCCCGCTACCGGAAGGTGGCCTCCCTGTGAGCGTCGTCGAACTCGAGAACGTCTCCCGCTGGTACGGCAACGTCGTCGCGGTGAACGACATCAGCATGACCTTGCAGCCCGGCGTGACCGGACTGCTCGGCCCGAACGGTGCCGGCAAGACCACGGTGCTGCACATGATGGCTGGTTTCCTCGCCCCGTCGAAGGGTGCGGTCACCATCGACAACTCGCCGACCTGGCGCAACCCCGGCATCTATCGCACCCTCGGCCTGGTCGCCGAGCGTGAGGCGGTGCACGGCTTCCTCTCCGCGTACGAGTTCGTGCTGGCCTGCGCCAAGATGCAGAAGCTGCCCGACCCGGCCGCGGCCACCGCCCGCGCGCTCTCGCTCGTCGAGATGACCGACGCGCAGGACCGGCGCATCGAGACGTTCTCGAAGGGCATGCGGCAGCGCACCCGGGTGGCCGCCGCGCTCGTGCACGAGCCGCAGGTGCTGCTGCTCGACGAGCCCTTCAACGGCATGGACCCGCGGCAGCGCATGCACATGATGGAACTGCTGCACAAGCTCGGCGACCAGGGCCACACCATCCTGTTCAGCTCGCACATCCTCGAGGAGGTCGAGCAGCTCTCCGGCCTGGTCCAGGTGATCGTGGCCGGCCGGCTGGCGGCCTCGGGCGACTACCGCCGCATCCGGCGGCTGATGACCAACCGGCCGCACGTCTTCGCCGTGCAAAGCTCCGACGACCGCCGGCTCGCGGTCGCGCTGATCGGCGAGAAATCGGTGAGCGGCATCGAGGTCGAGGCGACCGGCCTGACCGTACGTGCGTCCGACTACGGCAGCTTCACCCGCGCACTGCCGCGCATCGCCATCGGCGAGGGCATCCAGCTGCGCAAGCTGCTGCCGTCCGACGAATCCCTGGAGAGCGTCTTCTCCTATCTCCTGGAGGCCTGATGTCCACCGTCGCCTACATCACCGTTCGTGGACTTCTCGGCCGCCGCCGGGTGCTTCTGCTGCTGCCCCTGCCGTTGCTGCTGATCGGCCTGGCGCTGATCTGCCGGGCGTACGACGTGAGCCCGGACCAGTGGGGCCAGCCGGTCGTGGTGGGGCTCGGCCTGGCCGTTGTGCTCCCGGTCATCTCGCTGATCGTCGGCACCGGCGTGCTCGGCTCCGAGGTGGACGACGGCACCATCGTGCACATCCTGACCAAGCCGCTGCCCCGCCGCGACATCATCCTGGCCAAGCTGCTGGTGGCGGCCGGGGTGAGCGCGGTGACCGTGGCCGTCCCGCTCTTCGTCGCCGGGCTGCTGGCCGATTCGGTCCGGTTCGGACTCGCCCTGGTCGTCGGATCGGTGGCCGGCGCCATCGCGTACTCGGCGCTGTTTTTGCTCCTCAGCCTGGTGACCCGGCGCCCGGTGCTGCTCGGTCTGGCATACATCCTGGTCTGGGAGGGTCTGCTCGGGCGGTTCGTCAGCGGCACCCGGGTGCTCTCGATCGAGCAGTACGTCATCTCGATCGCCGATCGGATCGCGCCGACCGGCATGCTCGACGGCAAGGTCTCGCTGCCGGTCGCGATCGTGATGAGCCTGGCCTTCGCGATCGGCGGGACGCTCTACGCGGTCAATCGACTGGGGTCGTTCAGCATGGCCGGGGAGACCAGTTAGCGGAGGCCTGCTGACCGATCGGCCCCCTGTGCGCCATCACCTTGATCCACGCCGAAGGCAGCTTCGGCCGTATCCTCGGCGGGCGGCCCTGGTAAACGACGAATCGGGCAGACGGGGAAGTCGAACAACGGAGTGGGAGACCCGTCTCGACCGCGATCCGCGGGACTGAGAAACTGTCCCCTAATCGGCCGCAGGGGGATACGGAAGTGAATGGTTCGGTGCTGCCCGAAGACGTGCTGCGCGACGCCCCGTCGTACACCCCGCATCCACACGAGCTCGCGGATCTCGAGCTGCTGCTCTCCGGCGCCTACGCGCCGCTGACCGGGTTCCTCGGCCGGGCCGACCTGACCGCGCTGCGCCGTCGGGGCCGGCTCGCGGACGGGACCTCGTGGCCGGTGGCGGTCACGTTGGAGATTCCCGACGAGGTCGCCACGCGGCTGGTCCTCGAGGACCCGCTGCACCGCACGATCATCCTCACCGACCCCGAGGGTGCGCCGGTGGCCGCGCTCGAGGTGTCCGACGCCTGGCCGACCGCCGAGCGGCGCTACGGCGTGGGCGGCACCGTGCGACGCATGGGCGACGGTGGGCACGGCCCGTTCCAGCGGCTGCGGCGGACACCCGAGGAGGTCCGGGTCCTGCTGCCACCCGGGCGGATTCTCGGCGTGATCGCCGACCGCCCCCTGCACCGGCCGCAACTCGCCCAGATCGCGCACGCGGCCCGCACCCTCGGCGCGCACCTGCTGATCATGATTCCGGTGAGCGGGCCGGGGCCCGACGGCTTGCCGCCCGAGGCGCTGGTCCGCGCGGTCTTCGCCGCCCGCGACCGGATGCCCCCGGCCACGATCGTGGCCGTCCCGCTGCTCACCCGCGGCGACGAGATGCGCGACGCCCTGCTGCGGGCCCGGGTCGCGGGGTCGTACGGGGTGACCCACGTGCTCTCCACCGGTGACATGCTCTCCGGCGGTAACGTCCGGGTGCTCGTCCCGCGCGATCTGGCGTACGACAACCGCGACGGCCAGTGGCGCTGGCGCGACGACATTCCGCCGCGCAACCGGCGGCTCGCGATGACCCCGGCCGAGGTCGACGGCCTGCTCGACCGGGGCTTCCCGCTGCCCGAGTGGCACACACCCCCGGCCGTGGCCAAGGAACTCGTCCGGGCCCGCCCGCCGCGCCGGCACCGCGGCCTGGTCGTCTTCTTCACCGGCTACTCCGGCTCGGGCAAGTCGACGATCGCTCGCGGCCTGGCCGACTCGCTGCGGGAGACCGGCGAGCGCACGATCACGCTGCTCGACGGCGACGTGGTACGCCGTGAGCTCTCCGCCGGGCTGGGCTTCAGCAAGGCCGACCGGGACGCCAACGTCCGCCGGATCGGCTGGGTCGCGGCCGAGGTCGGCCGGCACCGGGGCATGGCCGTGGCCTGTCCCATCGCGCCCTACGAGAACGCGCGCGCGGCCGTGCGGGCGATGGCCGTCGAGGCCGGGGCGGGTTTCGTGCTCGTGCACGTCAACACCCCGCTCGACGTCTGCGAGCAGCGCGACCGCAAGGGTCTCTATGCCCGGGCCCGGGCCGGGCAGCTGCGCGGCCTGACCGGCATCGACGATCCCTACGAGGAGCCGGCCGACGCCGAACTGACCATCGACACGACGACCATCACCGTCGCCGAGGGGATCGAGATCGTCGTGGCCCATCTGATCGAGCACGGCTGGGTGGAGCCCAACTTGCCCTAGAGCCATCACGTTAGGCGGGAGTGAGCCGTTTACCCCCTCGGGGGCAAGCCACCTCTCACTCCACCCCCGAAAGGGCCGCCAACCGATGGAAGCGTCTCGCCCTGCCGACGTCTCGCACTATCTCGGCGCGTTCCGCCGTCACTGGTGGATCGCGCTGCTCGCGACGGGTGCCGGGCTGGGTGCGGGTGCCGGCCTGACCTCGGCCATGCCGAAGGTCTACCAGTCCTCCACCGCCGTGCTCGTGCAGGCGGTGGACCAGGACACCAACGCCCAGGGCGGCCGCACCAGGGGCATGGTCAACCTCGACACCGAGGCCCAGCTGGTCGGCTCCGGCGCGGTCGCCGCCAAGGCCACCGCACTGCTGCGCAGCCCGCGCTCCCCGGTCGAGCTGGCCCGGGACGTCTCGGTCGAGGTACCGGCGAACACCACCGTCCTGGTGGTGACGTTCCAGGCCGACACGCCCGCGGCGGCCCAGGCCGGCTCGCACGCGTTCGCCGAGGCCTACCTGCGCAACCGCGAGGACACCGCGCGGAACAGCCTGAACCAGCAGATCAAGACGCTCATCGCGAAGATCAAACAGCTCACCAGCACGCTGGCCACGATCAATACCCGACTCTCCCGTTCTGGGCGGGGGAGCTCGGACGAGAGCAACCTGCAAAGCCTGCGGCAGAACTCGCAGAATCAGCTCAACGGCATGACCGGCAAGCTGAACGAGCTCACCACGACGACGGTCGGCGCGGGCAGCATCATCAGCGACGCGCGCCTGCCCGAGACGCCGGTCAGCCCCAACCTCATGATCAACCTCGCCGCCGGCGGCATGCTCGGCCTGCTGCTCGGGATCGGCCTCGGTTTTCTGCGGGAGCGGTTCGACCGGCGGCTGCGCTCCGCCGCCGACGTGCGCGACCGGGGTCGGATGCACGTGCT
>DASRYP010000103.1:0-3779 GCA_035687165.1 Actinoplanes sp.
TCGACGCCCTGCTGGCGGCGACCGAGCGCGGCTGCGGCCTGATCCTGGTGACGCACGACCGGGACCACGCCGCCCGGATGGGTCGCATCCACGACCTCGTCGGCGGCGTGCTGACCGAGCGGGTGAGGGTGCGATGAGGCGGCTCTCCGGCCGGTTCCGGTCCTCGATGATCATCGGCATCCAGGGCATCCGCGCCCGCAAGCTGCGCACCCTGCTCTCGATGATCAGCCTGTTCCTCGGTGTGCTGGCCGTCGTCGTCGTGCAGGCCGGCGCCAGCATCGCCGAACGCGCGCTGCTGGCCGACCTCGAACTCACCGCCGGGTACGACGGCACGCGGATGATGGAGATCCCCCCGCAGCAGGAGGCGGCCGACTTGGTCGCCGCCGCCGTGCGCGGCCGCGCCGATTCGGTGGCGATGCTCGGCGTGCAGGGCATCATCGGCGAGCCCGGCGTGCAGCCGGTCAATCCGGGCGGTTCCCCGATCGACGAGAACTGGGGTCCCGCGATGAACTGCGACGAGAACGGCTGTACGCCGGTGGGCGGTCCGCCCGGGCAGGCGGTCGAGGTGCGGCTGACCGCGCTCACCGGTGACGTACGCCAGTTCCGGCCGTTCCGTCAGGAGGCGGGCCACTGGCTCGACTTCACCAACGTGCCGTCGCTGGCGCCCCACCTGGTGCTCAACCGCGAGGCGGCGAAGGCGTTCAACCGCTACCACGTGCCGGCCGAGATGCGCGTCGGTGGCGCGACCGCCAACATCACTCCCCAGTTCGTCGGCGTGGTCGACGACGGCGAATATCAACCCCGGGCCTACGTACGCCTGGACGAGCTCACCACCTGGCTGCCCACCTCGAAGCTGGCCGACCCGAACACCGGCGGCGAGCTGCGCCTGATGATGAGCCCCGGTTCTCCGGTCGAGCGGGTCGTCACCAAGAAGCTCAAGGCGCTCGGCAGCGAGGCATCCGTCTCCACGGTCGAGTCCCGCAAGGAGCAGGAGAAGCAGCTCACCCTGATGCGCCTGGTCTTCTTCGCGATGGCCGGGCTGGTCCTGCTGATCGGCGTGGCCGGCATCCTCAACGTCGGCCTGGCCACGGTCGGCGAACGCGTCGAGGAGTTCGCCCTGCGCCGGGCGGTCGGCACGCCGCGCATGCTGTTGGCCGGCATCGTCCTGTCCGAGACGCTGTTGACCGGCCTGTTCACCGCCGCCGTGGCGATCGGGGTCAGCGTGGCCGGGTTGAAGGCGGTGACGATGGTGGTCGGCAACACCCAGCCGATCCTGCGGGACGTCCAGTTCCCGTGGGAGGCGGGCGTCGCCGGCATCATCGCGGGGATCATCGCCGGTGTTCTGGGCGGCTTCATTCCCGCCCTGCGAGCTGCCGGCATCCCCATCGCCACCGTGATGCGCGCTTAGCCGGTCCATTCACGACCCGGACTGGGACGCCTCGCTGCTCGCCTCGCACCCAGCGCGGGCGGCGTCACCAGTGGCTCCGCCTGCAGCCCGCTCAGCTCCCTCCGTCGTTGTCCTCGAGCCCGAGGGCGCCCGGATCGAGAAGGAGCCGGCCGCGTACGCCGAAGCCCGGCACCGCACCATGCTGAAGTCTGTCCCGGAGTGACCCGTTGAAGTCTGTCCCGGAGTGACCCCTCGACGGCTCCGTCCTAACTAGACTGAACGACATGACCCAGCTCGACACCGGCGTCCCCCATTCCGCCCGAGTCTGGAACCACTGGCTCGGCGGCACCGACAACTTCGCCGCGGACCGGGCGGCGGGCGACGAGTTCGCGAGGCTCTACCCCGACATCGTGACCGTCGCCCGCAGCTCCCGCGCCTTCCTCAAACGCGCCGTGACGTTCCTGGCCGCCGAAATAGGCGTATGCCAGTTCCTCGACGTCGGTACCGGCATCCCCTCGGCCGAACACACCCACCAGATCGTCCGCGCCGTCACCCCCCGCGCCCAGGTCGTCTACGTCGACAACGACCCGCTCGTGCTGGACCACGCCCACGAGGTGCTGGCCGGCGAGGCCGTCTACCTCGACGCCGACCTGCGCGAACCTGGCTCGATCATCGCCTCGTCGGGCCTGGACTTCGACAGCCCCGTCGCCCTGATCCTGACGAACATCCTCGGCCACATCCCCGACCTCGACGAGGCGGTGACGGTGGTACACAGTCTGATGTTCCCACTGCCCGCCGGCAGCTACCTGGTCACCGCCGACGGCACCAACGTCCTCGACGGTGCCGCTTTCGAGGCCGCGATCGCGATGTGGAACGCGAACGCGCCGCTCCCCTACCACCTGCGCCACCCCGACGAACTGGCCCGCTTCCTGGACGGTCTCGAGCTCGTGCCGCCGGGGCTGGTGCCCTGCGCCCGCTGGCGCCCCTGGCCGGGCGCGACCGCCGACGAACTGCGCGAGACCGACGAGTTCGCAGCGGTCGCCCGAAAGCCCTGACACAAGCCGACCGTCCACGGCAGGCCTCCGACTGACCCCAGCTCAAGGTGGTGGGCCCTCCATCGTCGGACGGGTTCTCGCATCCACCGCACGGCGGCCCGCGCCACGGCGGCGATCGTCCGATCGAACCTCGAGTGCGGCGCTCGTTAGGCGATGGCGGCGGCGTGGGCGGCGGAGCCGATCAGTTCGAGGGAAACCTGCAGGCGCTCGAGGCTGATGTTCTTGGCGATGGTGTCCTCGGGGCTGTGGTAGGGCGGTTCCAGCAACGCCGGAGACGCCTCGCCGCGCCAGGAGAAGTTCGCCGAGGCGATGCCGACCTCCTGGAACGACTGGTGGTCGCTCGATCCGCGCAGGGTGACCGGCGAGAGACGCGGCTGGTAGCCCAGGCGGGTCGCGGCAGCGGTGACCTCGTCGGTGGCCCGGTTGGCCAAGCCGTCGAAGGAGAGCAGCCAGTAGCGCGTGGCCGGGTCCCAGCTCGTCGCGACCATGTCGTTCTGGAAGACGGCCCGGATGCGATCGCGCTCGGGCTGCGGCAGCTGGGCCACGTAATAGCGCGAACCAATCAGTCCCTGCTCCTCCGAACCCCACAGGGCGAAGCGCAACTGCGCGTTTGTGGGTAGCTTGCGCAGAACTCGGGCAAGCTCCAGAGCCAGTACGGTGCCGGAGCCGTCATCGTTCGCACCGGGTGCACCGATGACCGTGTCGTAGTGCGCGCTCACCATGACGACCGGGCCGTCAGCCGGGGTGCCCCGGCGGCGCGGCGTGTCGGCGAGCACGTTGTGCGACGTCAGATTGCGGTGCGCCGTGGTCGACAGGGACAACGTCAGCCGGCGCGCGGCGAGCAGAGCACGCAGCCGGTACTTCTGCGCTTGGGCAACGCCCACGATCGGAATGGGTACGGGTGCCTCGGCGAACCCGGGAAGCTGCGGGCTGAACGCCGACGCACGGCGCGGCTCGACCAGGTCGGCCGGGAGGAAGATGACGGCGGCCGCCTTGCGCGCGACAGCCGTGGCAACGACCAGTTCGCGCGTGGCGGCGACATAGTCGATGAGCAAGATCTTGCCCGTGACGTCGGCCGGGTAGTCGGCCTCACCGCCCAGGCCCGCATCGAGCGCGTCGCCGCGGACCTTGGTGTCCAGCGCCGCGTGCGGTGAGGCGCCGACCTGCCAGTTCAGGTCGGTGGGCAGGCCCCGGGGCGAGCTGAGCAGGGCGAGAAACTTGTCGGCCACCGGGAACGGCTGGAGCTCCACGTCGTACCCGAGCTTGTCGAGCACTCCCCCGACGTAGCCGGCGGCGACCCGCTCGGATCTGGTTCCGCCGATGCGCGGCCCGATGCC